>NZ_SLTI01000001.1 GCF_004347735.1 Sulfuricurvum sp. IAE1
CCCTCGAAACGCTCGAAGAGAAAATTTTTGCACTCGGTTAAAAGCGTCTCATCACCGTGCCGGACGGATATCGCTCCAGATCAGACCATGAACCTCGTTGGTAAAAACCAGTACCAGAGTCAACAACGGTATCACCGAAAATAAGAGCAAATTCCTGGTCGTAGTCCACTGGTCCTTGCGACTGAATTGGCTGGCGAAGACAAAATAGAATGCCGGCAAAGTTGCGATTCCCAGATATTCAAATTTTGCCCATAACACTTTATCCGCAATCGATTCAGCCACGCCCTCAAATACACGAAAGATCAACCATAACGAAACCGAGATCATCACCAGGGCAAAAGCCGTACCTCCTGGTTCTGCATGTTTCAGAATAATTACCAAAGCGATAAAAAGAGAGAGAACAGCCGACCCAAAAAAAATCAAGTCGACAATCAGGAAATTATAGATCATCCATTCGCCCTTCGAGTCTTATACCCTTATGTGTGTGGTTGGCTGTGGTGAATATACAATCAATCTTATTCAATTATAAAGGTTATTTCACGGTAAGGAAATCGATCTAGCTTGGAATAGAGAATGCCAGATATGGATACGAATGATGACAAATCCTTTTTTTAACCGTAGAATGTAGATGAAACAGCATTAAAAAAATATCTACTGGTATGAAATTAAGGATTAAGAGACCCTTCACGTAAAGAAGCCTGGCATGCAATTTCAATTTCGTTATACATCTGGACTATGGTTGTTCATGGTTTCTGCCATGATTATCCTGGTCTTATTAATATTCAGCTGGCGTTACAGAAGATCTTCAAGTGGGAGATGTTTCATCATATTAATGGTCTGTGCTTTTTTATGGGTATCCAACTTTATACTCGAAACTGCTTCGCTCACCCTGGCATGGAAAATATTCTTCGCCCGCATCGAATTCATCGGAATTACGTTCATTCCTGCAATGTGGTTCTTTTTGGTCAGAGAATTCACCAACCGCCGTATCTTGGGTGACAACTGGTTGGTGGTATTGGTCATCCCGGTCGTTACCAA
>NZ_SLTI01000002.1 GCF_004347735.1 Sulfuricurvum sp. IAE1
ACTGAAATTTGAGGTTTTCCGACATGCTGATAGGATACATGCGCGTTTCGACTGACGGTGATCGGCAGAGTACCGATCTTCAACGTGATGCATTGATCAGTGCCGGAGTGGATGAACGGCATATTTTTGAAGACAAGGCTTCCGGCTCCAAAGATGACCGTTCCGGTTTGGCGCAGACACTGGAGTACGTCAAAGCAGGAGACACCCTCGTCGTCTGGAAGCTTGACCGCCTTGGGAGATCACTCCCCCATCTGATCGAGATCGTCAATCAGCTCAAATCCAGAGGGATCGGGTTCAAATCTCTGACAGAGGGGATGGATACCTCCAGCCCATCGGGAGAATTACTGTTTCATGTCTTTGGAGCATTGGCACAGTTTGAACGTTCACTGATTCAGGAACGAGTCAATGCCGGACTTGCAGCGGCAAAAAAGCGGGGACGAATCGGCGGACGACCGCGAGCAATTCCCAAGGAAAAGATGGATGCAATTCTGGAGGCGCTGAATAACGGGATGTCGAAAGCGGCAGTGTGTCGGACATTCGAGGTAAAAAGATCGACCTTAATAGACACCTTACAAAGATATCAACAATAACACCAGTATTTAAATTATGGCAAAAAAACACTTGGCATAAGTCGAAATTTGCTAAAGTTTAGAATGTTTGGCGTAGCAACGAAGGTCTTTGGCAATGGCACAACTATTTTATCGGTTTAGAAATATCAACAGTCTTTTGGGTTTTGAAGAGCTCCAAAAGCAGACTATCTATTTCGCGCCGCCAGAAGATTTAAATGATCCGATGGAGGGGTTTAGAAACCTGATTTGGTCTGGTGATACCATTGCATGGAAAAATCTTTTTAAACACTATCTTATGTGCCTGGAAAGGGTCAGCAGTCTGTTAATACTCTGTGGCGAAGAACATCACACGTTAAAAGAAGGTGATCTACCGATTTATAATTCTTATGATCATTTCCCGACACCTCAATATAAAAAGCTTTTTGAAACAATTGCGACTGATTTTTTTGATCTTTCCATAAATGTGATCGAAAAAATTGCCACCAGAACGACACCCGTCAAACGGTATGAATTACAAATATATTTGACTTTGATACACCTGACAGCTATCGAAGTGATACAAAAAAACTACGAGCTATGCGGGTTTATTCCTAAAAGGGAATTCAGTCACACCCATATTTCAGATACACTGGCTCAAATCATCATTATGATCGATACAGTCGAGAAAATGCTTCAAGAAGCTCAAGGATACCAGCAAGTTGAAGACATTTTCGATATGTTTAAAAATTTTCAGGACAACATTACTCTTCGCAATAAATGCGAAGGAACTTTTTGCCAAGACTTCCCCAATAGAAATTTTGTGCTCGTAGATTTTCCAGAAAAGTACCTGAACGAGATCGAAAAACTGCTTTATCCACAATGGTACACAGCTTGTTTTATGACAGAGTCCCATAGTTCTTCTGTTTGGGGGCATTATGGTGATGGCCATAAGGGGGTTTGTTTGATCTTCCAAAGCGAGCACAGTGAAAACGGGGATTTCATACGGCTAAAAGGCAAAGTGGGATGGGGCAGCGAAGGTGCAATAATGGGAGATCGGAACCATCCATTCTATCAAGTAAATTACGAAGACGGTTTTGAAGAAATCGATTTTTTCAAATATATTGGCAGTTTGCCAGCGCATCAATTATTGTCAATGTGGTACACCGACGAAGATAAAACACTCAGCAAAGCTGCGGATAGCTACATCTCTAATGAGGAAAAATGGCGACAGCAGTACTGGAATATCTATCAAAGGGATATTCTGATCAAAACAAAAGATTGGGCCTATGAAAAAGAATATCGCTTGATTCTGAATGGTTTACTGGAGCATGACATCAGCAAAGAGCATCGATTGTTGACATACGATTTTAAAAGCTTGAAAGGAATTATATTTGGCATAAAAACCTCTACAGAAGACAAATTAAAAATCATCGATATCATCAGGAACAAGTGCAAGCAACATAATCGTAACGATTTTGAGTTTTATCAAGCCTATTACTCATCAAAAGATAAAAATATCCAGCATAGAAAAATGGCTTTTTTATAAAATCATGAAGAAATATTTTTTTGATATCCCCGTCTATAGGCTCTCAGAAGAAAAATATGACGCGCAAACCGATGCTGAAATCCAAGAAAATTATCAACAAATGTATCTTAAAAACGGCAGGGCAAAGCCTTCGATAAGCTATGATGATTATTTTGAAAAAATGTCTATATTTTATGATCCATGGAGATTCAATGAAACGATTGGATACATAAGGCTTTATTTTCTTGGCCATGAGATCAGAGGAGACTACTGTCAACATAAGGTATCACGCATCTATAAGACGAGAAGAAAACATATTCGATATAAAACATACAAACTTGCCGATGAAATCAGTATTCTCAACCAAAATGACACTCAAATCTATGAATCGATCCTGCTATATCTTCAAAAGTGTGCATCAGAACTTCCCAAGCGATACATAGATATGGAAAATTTTAAACAAATCGGGCGTTACGTACATTGGAACGCATTAATCCGGAACGAGACTTTGAATGATGAAACCCATCGCCAATAATGGGAACAGCCTCATCAGCAACGTTGTGACGGACTTGACGCACTGTACCTATTTCTACCGCTATCATGGGAAGAAGAGCCTGCTCAAAGCCACCAGAAACGGTAAACCCGTCCTGGCTTTTTCACTGGACGAAACAGCGAAAAAAGTGGATTTTTATGTTTCCGTTCCGAAAAATATCACCTGCGAACACTATAACGAGGGGAGTAAAACCCACAGTGTAGTAAGCGACGGCTCTACCCATCTGACCTATCACGGGACCTCTATAAATAAAAAAAATAGCAAACAGAAAGGTGAAATTCACATCAAGCACAACAGCCAACGGGTGCACAAGGACAAAGCGAATCTTATTGAAGCTCCACAGTGCGTTTCCAATGATATTTCCCGGTATCCTCTGCCCATCTGCCGGATCGAACTGGACGAAAACGTTTGTGAGCTTGAAAAACAGGGAAGTGAAAATTTCGTTGAGCTGGAAGTCAACGGAGTTTTTTTCAATACTATCGAGATATATCTTGCACGGAGAGGATTCATGAAACGCCTTTTGAGCGAGCCATGGCGGTTTCCTCCGAATCTTCCGGCATATTTTGCCTATACGTCTCTGGAAGGTATTTATAAAAACAACACTGTCATCCGGAGAAGGGGCAGATATCCGCAGATTCTGGTCATGGAATCCAGAAACTTCGAGACGATAGTCATCGCCATTCAGGAGGCTCAGAATCAACGATACCCGGATTCCAGACTCAAATACGCCAGAAGCATCAACTATCTGGAAGAACATTTCCAAAGGGAGAGCATCAACACGAACACGGGTTTTTTCATCTCAAAATACAGACGTTCCGACATCCAAGAGCTATCAGTTATCGGTAGATGATATAATGGGACAGCAGAGGAAATCGATGTGGGCAGAGGAGAAGCACATATGACGGAAAAATTTACGATTGCCGATATGTACAAATCCCAAAGCATGCACTGGTCACTGGAATATCAGGATTTTTACCACAAAACTTTTATCGAAACGATCAAGCCGTATCCCCATAATACGCAGCGGATCGAAATGCTGAAAAATCGTGCGAGAAACCTTTTGAAAAAATCGCCGCATTACCCGTTTTTGAAAAACCATCTTTTTGATTTCACAGCAATCAACGCCTATGGCGATGAACATTTCGGATGGGTAAATAGCAATAGAATAACCTGGCGAAGGGACGATCCTTCCATACAACTGGTTTATTTTTACTGGTTCGTTGCTATCTGCATTGAAAATGGATATGGGGATGACAGATTTGAATTTGAAAATGATCTCCTCAGCATCATAGACCTTATCGATGATTTGAGGGAAGGAATCTTTCCGGTTGATAGCATCAAGTATCTCAGAAGGGAACTGATCCCATGGCTGGCTGCATACCGGATCATCTGTGACGCAAAATATAAACTGGCCGCTTCTATTGATGCCGAATTCTGGTATTGTGAACCGGAAAGACGCGATCCCAGAAACGATTGGTTCTCCTACTACCTCCCCGTCAATCTCGATCTTGCCGGAGGAAGCGGTTGGCCTTCATGGAAGTTATTGATGAGTGCACGCGAAAAAATCCTCATCTCTTCCCGAATTACAGAAAGGGAGGTCAACACATGCCGCTGATACTCTTGTATGTTTTCAGTGCCGTACTTTTACTGGTAAGCGATGTTGACGGTGTGCGTACGGAACTGTTCAACGGGGAAATGTCGGTTTGGTCGTTTTTTCTGCTGCTGGTGCCAGTCGTTTCCTTTGCGGTATTTCTGGCACTCATATCCATTGTTGTTCTGCTGAATATGTTGTGGATGATGGTGGAAACACCCCTGCGGTGGGTATCGGTAGAATTGTATGTGCTGGTGATGCGAATCTGGTATTACGGGCGATTGATTTTCATGTCACGCCAACGCAGAAGCATCGAATATGAGAAAACCCGTCCCGCACTGATCGAACTGAAACGGCTGCGCAACCGCATGGAGGCGTCGATGCGCGAACCGACTCCCGATCCCGTTGAAACGGATGAACAGAAAAAATCCAGAAGTGACTTGTGGGGGGTGGCTATTGTTCTGGCTGCATGGGCTTTGTTAAGCGGAGGATGAATCAGCGACGACGACAATGTAGGTTTTGATATGAATGCCATTTGATCGCATTTGGCGTTTAAGTCCCCCTCCAACAGATACCTGCTAAAATCCAACATTCATCAATACCTCTGATATTTATAGAAATTTGACAGAAAAGCGAACTACAAAGACACTATGACACCGGAAGAAAAAGAACATCAGCGCAATCGATACTATTCGATGGCACGGATACAGCTGCAAGAGACGGATAAAAAAGAGTTCAAACAGATGGTAAAAGACAAAACGCTGGGAGAGTATCTCAGCCGAAAAGCCGATGCGATGATGAATGAACTCGAAACCCTTATGGCACAAGGGTATAACCAGCGTGAAGCCAGTGAGATTGTGGTACATCATCACATCATTGAAATGTAATATTTTAAATTATTCAAAGGGCAATAATGATCGAACTCAAACGAGACGGAAAAGGAAAAATTTACAGTCATATCCGAAAAAAATGGCTACACGAAACACCTGAAGAACGTGTACGTCAGGAATATTTGATCATTCTGGTTAATGAGTACGGCTACATCCTTGACCAAATTGGTGAAGAGGTAGCCGTAACAGAGAGGGGAAGCGGAAATGCCCGAGCTGACTTTCTCATCTGGCGAACGCAACAGGAAAAGAGTGAAGGAAAAAAACCTCTTATCGTTGTCGAATGTAAAGCCGACAATGTCACCATCGACCAACGCACTTATGCTCAGGGATCGAATTACGCGCAGTATGTCGGTGCTCGTTTTTTCGTTACCCATAATCATCGCGAAACCAAAGTTTTCAAAGTCGATCATGAAAAGATGGCTCCGAACTTTGATGAAATCGAAAATATTCCCCATGCCGATGCGACCGATAAACAGATTGAAGTGCTCATTAAACGTCTCAAAGTTTTCAAGGAAGATGAATTTGCCGATTTGCTTCACAAATGTCACAACATCATTCGCAACCGTGAACATCTCGACCCTGCCGCCGCTTTCGATGAAATCGCGAAAATTCTCTTCATTAAGACAGGGGTTGAACGGCGTCTGAGAGCGGGACGAGTAGCAAAGAATATATTTACTGCGGAGTTTTTGGACGAGCAGAAAGTTGTAATGGACGATCCCATAAATTCGCTATTCGATCAAACAAAAAAAGAATATCGTGCCGACAAAATCTTCCTCGAAGGGGAAAAAGTCCAACTTAAACACCCCACAGTCGTAGCAATCGTCAAGGAACTCGAACGCTACAATCTTTCCGATACGAGTGAAGATATCAAGGGAATCGCATTTGAACGGTTTTTGGGAAGAACGTTCCGTGGTGAAATTGGACAGTTTTTTACGCCCCGTCCTGTGGTTGAATTCATGGTACGGTTTCTTGCGCCGAAAGAAAATGAAAAGGTATGTGACCCGGCCAGCGGTTCGGGAGGATTTTTGATCCGAACGTTCGAGATTGTCCGTGAAGCGATACTTGCCGACGCCGATGCTGAGTACGATGATTTCAAACAACGGTTGGATGAGGATAAAGAGATCGATGAAGCTGAAAAAGCAAAACTTCTCTCCGAAAAATATGCCGACATTCAGTCTGCACTGGATCAGACCCGAGAAGATTCTCGAATGTGGAAACTCTCGAACCGTTCCATATACGGTACGGATGCAAACGAACGGATGGCTCGGACATCAAAAATGAACATGATCATGCACGGCGACGGTCACGGAGGAGTTCACCACCATAACGGATTTTTGAATGTAAACGGGATTTTCGAGGGGCGTTTTGATGTGATTCTGACCAATCCGCCGTTTGGTGCAAGTGTCGAGCCAACCGATAAAGTGACGGAGGCTCAGGTAGCTCTCGAACCTGACGTTGAAAAACTCTACGAAGAACGTTATGGTGATCCTTACCGGGAGGCGCGCGGACGACTCAAAGCGGCGGTAGGTTCTTCTATCGCATCGTTATTCGAACTGCCGAAATCGGAAAAATCGAAAATCAAGACCGAGATTTTGTTTATCGAACGGTGTCTCGATCTTCTCCGCCCCGGCGGACGGATGGGGATCGTTCTGCCCGAGGGTATTTTCAATAATCCGAGCCTCGTTCACGTCCGCGAATTCGTTGAAGACCGTGCCCGGCTTTTAGCGGTAATCAGCCTTCCCCAGGAGACGTTTGGGGCAAGCGGCGCAAGCGTCAAATGCTCACTGCTGTTCGCCCAAAAATTTACCGATGCACAGCAATCGGATTACGACCGTATCAAGGCAGAGTCGCGAAACGAAACAGATGCGAAATATGCTGCCCAGATCGATGCGGAACGAAATAGGCTCAATACGCTGATAGAGAACGCCAAGAAAGAGAAAAACACCGAATCCCGTAAAGCGGTTCAAAAAGAACTTGCCGATTATGAAAAAAGAATGGAAGCCCTCATCGCTTCTGAATCTCGGGCACTTCTCAAACACCGGTTCAATTATCCGGTCTTTCTCTACGAAGCGGCAAAAGTCGGGATTACCGCCACGGGTGAGATCGATTCAAACGAACTCTATCCGAATGATCGTCTACCGACCGGGATCACGCTGACGGCGCTGGAGCTGTACCGGCAGTTCGAGGCGGACCCGACCTCTTTTTTCGTATAAGCCCCTCCCCCGATGAGGGAGCGGGGGGCTTTGCAGTAGAATGGTCAGAGATGGGAAGGTGGACACCTTCAAGTTTTACAATGCAAACATGGAAATGGAAAGCAGAATATATTCAACCTCTTTCATATGCTTTGAAACGTAAAAATATTGAAGTTCATACAAGAGATGTCCCATTGGTTACGATTCGATTTGGTGGCGCAATGGAAATTAGGGAGAGTAATTCTGAGGACATAAAAGGAAAATTATACTTAGCCGAATCAGGGAATATTGTTTATTCAAAAATTGATGTTCGCAATGGCGCTATTGGAATCGTTCCGCAATCAATCGAAAAAGCCGCTTTTACGAGTGAATTTCCTATTTATGAAATTAATCCTGATGTCGCAGTTTCAGAATACATTGCGCTTGTATTTCAATCTGAAATTTTTAAAAAACATATTAACGCTATTGTAAGTGGTGCAAGCGGACGTAAAAGGGTTCAGCCGGATCAATTAGAGGCACTTGAGATTCCAATTCCTCCTTTCAATATACAGGAAGTTATTGTCAAACGATGGCGTGAATCGCAAGACCGTATTGAATCGGCAAAACGGGCGATGGACGATTTGATTCGAGAAGTCGATGAACTATTATGGCGCATTTATGGAGAACACGCACAGCGGGACATTCTCTCGGCCCGTTCGTTTGCTCTTGGATTCGGAGAACTCGGTTCGTGGGATCTCAAATCATCACGTGCGGCGGCATTCGCCATCACATGCCCCTCGTTTAGAGAGATGGGAGAATTTGTCGAGGAAGCAACCGAACTGGTCCGCCCGTATGAAGATCCCGAAAAATTATGGCCGCTTTACGGTGTGAATAATAAAGAGGGGGTTTTCTTAAGCGCGATGCAGGAGGGAAAAGAGTTCAACGCCTCTTATAAAAAAGTCAAAGAGGGATGGTTTTTTCACAATCCTACTCGATGCAACGTCGGTTCGCTCGGGATCGTTCCTGCTGTACCAGAGGATGCCGTTACTAGTCCGGAGTATCAGGTATGGAAACTCAGGGAAAATTCTGAACTTTTAGCGGGGTACACTGCGCTCATGATTCGAACGAGTTTTTTTCTCGCACTTGTACAGTTTAATCGGGTAGGTGCGGTCAAAGAACGGATGTATGTCGACAATCTCAAAGCGATCCGCATCCCGGTTTTACCGTTGGAACAGCAACACGATTTTGTTCGCCGCCGTGATGAAGCACTACGGATGTTGGAACAGACAGCGACAATCGAAGCTGAGGCAAAAGCGGCTGTCGAAAAGATGATTATCGGGGGATGATATAATGGTTGTCATTAAAAGCCATATCCCTTGCAAACTACATGGAAAAGATTAAATGTCCAACAACCTGATCGACTTAATAGCACTGGGTGAAAACAAAACGCTGGAGTTCAAAGAATCGCTCCCCAGAAACGAGAGTATCGCCAAAACGGTAATCGCATTTTCCAACACAAGCGGCGGACGGCTCATCATCGGCGTCAATGACAGCCGCGAAATCGTTGGAATAAATGAGGACAATCTTTTCGAACTGCAAGACAAAATTGCTTCTATCGTATCGGATCATTGCGCCCCGACTATTCTGCCGGAAATTTATACCCTCTATGTTGAAGGAAAACTCCTTTTGGTGATTGAGGTTTTTCGAGGAAATCTGCTCCCTTACTATCTGAAACATCATGGACGCGATACGGGTGTTTATGTCCGACTGGGAGCGACCAATCGTCAGGCAAGCAGCGAAATGATTCAGGAGATGGAACGCCAAAGATTGCATCAGAGTTTTGATGAGCAAATAGCCTGGGAAACACCTCTGTCCGATTTGGACTTGGCTCCGATAGAAGAAGCTTTTTCTGGTGCGGGCAAGCCGTTGGACACGGCTAAACTTTATAGCCTCAAGCTCATTAAGCACGAACAGGGCGAAGACCATCCTACTCACGGACTCCTCATTTTATTGGGAAAATATGAGCATGTCGAGATCAAATGCGCCCGCTTCAAAGGCACCAATATGGCGGTGTTTTTGGATAAAAAAGAGTACACCGGAGACTTATTTAGCCAACTTGCGCAAACCGAGCTTTTTATCAAAAATCATCTGCATCTAAAAGCTGAAATTTTGGGCCTGCAACGGACTGAAACCTACGAAATCCCCATCCCTGCCATTCGGGAAGCTCTGGTAAATGCGGTCGTGCACAGAGATTACAGCAACTTCGGGCGCGATATCAAGGTTGGCATTTACGACGATGCTCTCAACATTGTTTCTCCAGGTGGTTTTCCCAATGGCGTAACACTGGATGAAGTGCTTGCCGGTCGTTCGGAAATACGCAACAAAGTCATTGCTCGGGTATTTAAAGAATTGGGCTATATCGAACAATGGGGAAGCGGTTTAGGACGGATCCGGGAATTGTGCCAGGAGATGAATTCCCCCATACCTATCATCTCTGAAACCGGAGATTTTATCGATTATTTGTTTATGCGCCCCGATGAGCAACCCACCCAAACTGCTATTGAGACACATCCAGACAGTGGCTCAATAGGTGGCTCAATAGGTGGCTCAATAGGTGGCTCAATTCTCCTGAGTGAACGACAAAAAGCAATTTTGCAGTGCTTAAAGGACGACCCTAATTTATCGTATCGGACATTGGCACAACGACTCGATATTAATGACTCAGCATTGAAAAAACATATCAACAAACTCAAAGAGATAGGGCTACTTGAACGTGTCGGTGGTACTCGTGGCCATTGGCAGGTGAATGGGTGAATAACCCCTCCACAGCAGACCTTTAAATCGACAATTGCTCTGTCACTTTATGTCTAACATTCGGAATCATATGAGCGTATCGCATGGTCATTTCGATATGTTTGTGCCCGAGTTGTTCTTTGATCTGCAAAATATCCAGCCCGGCTTCTGCAAGCCAACTCGCATGAGTATGCCGCAGTGAATGGGCAGTGATTTTGTATTTCGTATCTCGCTTCTTATTTCCAGGGATGACGATTTCTACCGCCGTAGCAAAATAGTCCGGCATTCTCAAGATGATCCCACCATCGCTGTTGTTGATAACGTTTTCATTGACCCTGTTTTCATAGAGACAATCGATCGTTTCGCGAAGGATCTCATTCATTGCGATATGGCGCTCATTGCCATTTTTGGTCTTTTTGAAAAAAATCGTATTGTTGGCGAAATTAACATCAGCCCATTTCAACCGGGTATCGATACCGGTTTTGTTTTTCTGAGATGAGGCGCCCGTAATTTCACTGAACCGTGCGCCCGTAAAAAGGAGCAGCACCGTCAAATGATACGTCAAAGGGTGTGCCGATTTCAAAATCTCTAAAATTTTTTTGGCCTGGTCTTTCGTTAAATAACCTTGCCGCTTGTTATCTATGTCCGGCATCTTGACTTTTCCTTCACCCATAGGATTGGCAAAGTTTTTGAGTATGTTATGTTTGATCGCATAATTAATGATCGTTCGGATGAGTGTCATCTGATGCTTGACCGTCTGCGGCTCCAGCCCTTTTGCTGTAAGATCCTGCTTGAATTTTTCGAAATCCAAAGAGGTCAAATCTTTCACACTCTTATGCCCGAAAACAGGCTTGATGTGCTTCTTATAATTCTTTTCATCCATTAGATATGACTTCTTATTTGCCTTGGCATAGCTGTAAAATTCTTCCCAAATAGCGTCAAATTTTAGTTTTGAAGTTCTGCCCGCTTTAATCGTCGGTTCTTCATCATGCTGAAGTTTATACTTCATTTCAATCAGTTTTGCATAGGCATCTTTTACGGTGAAATCAGAAATTCTTGTTTTTTTACCTACAAGTACTTTAACCGGCTTACCGTGATCATCACGATAATTAATGTAAAAGGATATATCGCCATTTTTTAGCTCATTGACCCAGACACCCTCATATCGTCCACCAACTGCCTTCAATGCCATGTTATAAGTCCCCTGTTTTGAAAGAAAATTACTTTTTATCCACAATAGATCATTTTTTCGTTGAAAAAGTATAACAAAGTTTTCGTAATAGGAAGTGGCTTTTTTTACTACAATTTTTACTACAAAGTTTGAAAAATGATGAAAAAAGATGCATATAAATGAAAAACAAGAAAGGCGTTTAAATCCCTAAATATAGGGATTTTGAAAGGATTTGAAAAGATTTAAGAAATTATGAAAAATGCCAAAAAACAGACTTAGGATCTGGTGCCTCACGGTGTGAAGGTTCAAGTCCTTTCGTCCGCACCACCC
>NZ_SLTI01000003.1 GCF_004347735.1 Sulfuricurvum sp. IAE1
CTTGACTTCTTTGGATATTTTTCCTATAATTCCCGTCCACAAACGCTGAGAGGCCTTGAGTTAAGGCTTTGAGTTTTGGGTTTGAGATCATTGAAAACTAAGCAGGGATGGCGGTTGAGCGGTGCTCGACTGACATTCTTAATAATGTCAACACAATACATAACCGTCTATTACTTAATACTAAGTAGTAGATACTTTTTACATAGAAGCCAATGATTTTATATCTTGGGCTATGTGATCAAACACCAATTATGGAGAGTTTGATCCTGGCTCAGAGTGAACGCTGGCGGCGTGCCTAACACATGCAAGTCGAACGATGATTGGAGAGCTTGCTCTTCATGATTAGTGGCGCACGGGTGAGTAATGCATAGGTAATGTGCCCCTTAGAGGGGGATAGCCACTGGAAACGGTGATTAATACCCCATACTCCTTCTGGTCATAAGGCCAGTCGGGAAATGTTTTTCGCTAAGGGATCAGCCTATGTCCTATCAGGTAGTTGGTGAGGTAACGGCTCACCAAGCCAATGACGGGTATCTGGTTTGAGAGGATGATCAGACACACTGGAACTGAGACACGGTCCAGACTCCTACGGGAGGCAGCAGTGAGGAATATTGCACAATGGAGGAAACTCTGATGCAGCAACGCCGCGTGGAGGATGACGCATTTCGGTGTGTAAACTCCTTTTAAGAGGGAAGATTATGACGGTACCTCTTGAATAAGCACCGGCTAACTCCGTGCCAGCAGCCGCGGTAATACGGAGGGTGCAAGCGTTACTCGGAATCACTGGGCGTAAAGGGTGCGTAGGCTGACTTTTAAGTCAGGCGTGAAATCCAATGGCTTAACCATTGAACTGCGCTTGAAACTGGGAGTCTAGAGTTCAGAAGGGGCAGATGGAATTAGTGGTGTAGGGGTAAAATCCGTAGATATCACTAGGAATATCAAAAGCGAAGGCGATCTGCTGGGATGATACTGACGCTGAGGCACGAAAGCGTGGGGAGCAAACAGGATTAGATACCCTGGTAGTCCACGCCCTAAACGATGAATGCTAGTCGTCGGGGAGCTCGTCTCTTCGGTGATGCACTTAACAGATTAAGCATTCCGCCTGGGGAGTACGGTCGCAAGATTAAAACTCAAAGGAATAGACGGGGACCCGCACAAGTGGTGGAGCATGTGGTTTAATTCGAAGATACACGAAGAACCTTACCTGGCCTTGACATGGTAGGAACCCTGTAGAGATACGGGGGTGCTAGCTTGCTAGAGCCTACACACAGGTGCTGCACGGCTGTCGTCAGCTCGTGTCGTGAGATGTTGGGTTAAGTCCCGCAACGAGCGCAACCCTCGTCCTTAGTTGCTAACGGTTCGGCCGAGCACTCTAGGGAGACTGCCTTCGCAAGGAGGAGGAAGGTGAGGACGACGTCAAGTCATCATGGCCCTTACGGCCAGGGCTACACACGTGCTACAATGGGGCGTACAGAGAGCTGCGATACCGCGAGGTGGAGCCAATCTCTTAAAGCGTCTCTCAGTTCGGATTGTTCTCTGCAACTCGAGAACATGAAGCTGGAATCACTAGTAATCGCAGATCAGCTATGCTGCGGTGAATACGTTCCCGGGTCTTGTACTCACCGCCCGTCACACCATGGGAGTTGATTTCACCCGAAATCGGGATGCCAAACCGGCTACCGCTTACGGTGGAATTAGCGACTGGGGTGAAGTCGTAACAAGGTAACCGTAGGAGAACCTGCGGTTGGATCACCTCCTTTCTAAGAGTAACGACGGATCATTCATTTGATCGCGTCATCTTAAATCTCACAGAGTATTGTCTTGACTGTCATCTCCTGCTTAGTCTTCAGTGATCCAAGAGTTATTTGACATAGCTGTATGGGTTTGTAGCTCAGCTGGTTAGAGCACACCCCTGATAAGGGTGAGGTCGATGGTTCGAGTCCATTCAAACCCACCATGAATCACTTATGGGGAATTAGCTCAGCTGGGAGAGCGCCTGCTTTGCACGCAGGAGGTCAGCGGTTCGATCCCGCTATTCTCCACCATAGTGTGAAGCGATCGGATAAGTCTGATTCAAGTACTAGATGTAGTATTTGAATTAGACTTTGAGATATAGGTCTAGAGTGTTATTTGAATTATTATTGTTAAGTCGTCAACTAAATATATTTGACATAGAGAAATCTATGAAGAATAAATTTAACGTAACTACAAACATTTCACCGTCTTATTCTTAATAAGGCGGTGAGCGCGAATTAGAAAAAGATATTAAGGGCCATAGGTGGATGCCTTGGCTGGTAGAGGCGATGAAGGACGTACTAGGCTGCGATAAGCCTCGGGGAGCTGCCAAGAAGCTTTGATCCGGGGATTTCCGAATGGGGCAACCCACTGCATCGAGAGGTGCAGTACCCTTAGGGGGGCGAACTCAGGGAAGTGAAACATCTCAGTACCTGAAGGAAAAGAAATCAAACGAGATTCCCAAAGTAGCGGCGAGCGAAATGGGATATAGGACAAACCGATGGCTTGCCATCGGGGTTGCGGACTGCATACGGCATTCAAAGTCGATAGAAGAACCATCTGGAAAGTTGGGCCATAGAGGGTGATAGCCCCGTACTTGAAATTGACAATGAGCTAGCAGGATCCAGAGTAGGTCGGGACACGTGTTATCTTGACTGAAGCCGGGGGGACCACCCTCCAATCCTAAATACTACTACCAGACCGATAGCGAACCAGTACCGTAAGGGAAAGGTGAAAAGAACCGCGGTGAGCGGAGTGAAATAGAACCTGAAACCTATGGCTTACAATCATTCAGAGCCCTATGATTTATCAGGGTGATGGACTGCCTTTTGCATAATGAGCCTGCGAGTTGTGGTCAGTGGCAAGGTTAAGCAAACGCGAAGCCGTAGCGAAAGCGAGTCTTAATAGGGCGTTTTAGTCACTGGCTGCAGACCCGAAACTAAGTGATCTATCCATGAGCAGGTTGAAGCTGGTGTAAGAGCCAGTGGAGGACCGAACCGATGGGCGTTGAAAAGCCCCCGGATGACTTGTGGATAGGGGTGAAAGGCCAATCAAACTTAGTGATAGCTGGTTCTCTCCGAAATATATTTAGGTATAGCCTCGAGTCGTAACATGAAGGGGTAGAGCACTGACAGGGCTAGGGCTGCTCACCGCGGTACCAAACCCTTTCAAACTCCGAATACTTCATGCGTAATCTCGGGAGTCAGGCGGTGGGTGATAAAATCAATCGTCAAGAGGGGAACAACCCAGACTAACAGCTAAGGTCCCTAAGTTACATCTGAGTGGAAAAAGATGTGGAGTTGCTGAGACAATCAGGAAGTTGGCTTAGAAGCAGCCATCTTTTAAAGAAAGCGTAACAGCTCACTGATCTAGCGATTCTGCGCTGAAAATATAACGGGGCTAAGATGTACACCGAAGCTTTAGATTCTCTTTTAGAGAGTGGTAGGAGAGCGTTCCAAACAGCGTTGAAGGTATACCGGTAAGGAGTGCTGGAGCGTTTGGAAGTGAGCATGCAGGCATGAGTAGCGATAAAAGCAGTGAGAATCTGCTTCGCCGTAAACCCAAGGTTTCCTACGCGATGCTCGTCATCGTAGGGTTAGTCGGGACCTAAGTCGAGTCCGAAAGGGGTAGACGATGGCAAATCGGTTAATATTCCGATACCGACATATGTTCGTTTGAGTGATGGGGGGACGCATAGAGTTAATCGAGCTCACTGATGGAATAGTGGGTCGAAGGACGTAGGAGGTAACACAGGCAAATCCGTGTTGCAATACTCCGAGATCTTACAGGCTCTTCAAGGACTTCGGTCTGCGAGGAGAATCGATGATACTGTCGTGCCGAGAAAAGCCTCTAAGCGAGAACATATGTCGCCCGTACCGTAAACCGACACAGGTGGGTGAGATGAGTATTCTAAGGCGCGTGGAAGAACCCTGGTTAAGGAACTCTGCAAACTAGCACCGTATCTTCGGTATAAGGTGTGCCCGCTGTAGGTGAAGGAACTTGCTTCCGGAGCCGAAACGGGTCTCAGCAAAGAGTCCCTCCCGACTGTTTACCAAAAACACAGCACTCTGCTAACTCGTAAGAGGATGTATAGGGTGTGACGCCTGCCCGGTGCTCGAATGTTAAAAGGATGTGTCAGCGCAAGCGAAGCATTGAATTGAAGCACGAGTAAACGGCGGCCGTAACTATAACGGTCCTAAGGTAGCGAAATTCCTTGTCGGTTAAATACCGACCTGCATGAATGGCGTAACGAGATGGGAGCTGTCTCAACCAGGGATCCAGTGAAATTGTAGTGGAGGTGAAAATTCCTCCTACCCGCGGAAAGACGGAAAGACCCCGTGCACCTTTACTATAGCTTGACATTGCTATTGGGATACTCATGTGCAGGATAGGTGGGAGCTGTTGATATTGTCACGCCAGTGGCAATGGAGGCATCCTTGAGATACCACCCTTGAGTATTCTGATAGCTAACTCGCATCAGTTATCCTGATGGAGGACACTGTCTGGTGGGTAGTTTGACTGGGGCGGTCGCCTCCTAAAAAGTAACGGAGGCTTACAAAGGTTGGCTCAGAGGGGTTGGAAATCCCTCGTAGAGTATAATGGCATAAGCCAGCCTGACTGTGAGACAGACAAGTCGAGCAGAGTCGAAAGACGGTCATAGTGATCCGGTGGTTCTGAGTGGAAGGGCCATCGCTCAAAGGATAAAAGGTACGCCGGGGATAACAGGCTGATCTCCCCCAAGAGCTCACATCGACGGGGAGGTTTGGCACCTCGATGTCGGCTCATCGCATCCTGGGGCTGGAGCAGGTCCCAAGGGTATGGCTGTTCGCCATTTAAAGCGGTACGCGAGCTGGGTTCAGAACGTCGTGAGACAGTTCGGTCCCTATCTTCCGTGGGCGCAGGAGAGTTGAGGAGAGCTGACCCTAGTACGAGAGGACCGGGTTGGACGTGCCACTGGTGCACCGGTTGTTCTGCCAAGAGCATCGCCGGGTAGCTACGCACGGATGTGATAACCGCTGAAAGCATCTAAGCGGGAAGCCAACTCCAAGATGAACTCTCCCTGAAGTTCCCTTGAAGACTACAAGGTTAATAGGCCGGATGTGTAAGAGCAGCAATGCTTTCAGCTGACCGGTACTAATAGAACGTTCGTCTTTTTTTATGCTCACCGCCTTATTAAGGGTATCGGTGAAATGTATGACAGTTACGTCCGACGACTTAACAATAACAATACCTCGCATTACTTGCAAAGCCCGCAAGGACAAGCTCACTTAGGTGACCTTCTCCTTGCGTGCTCTGGTGGCTATAGAGAGGGGGAAACGCCCGGCCCCATTCCGAACCCGGAAGCTAAGACCCTCTTCGCTCATAATACTGCATCTTTCAGGTGTGGAAACGTAGGTCGCCGCCAGGCCGCAAG
>NZ_SLTI01000004.1 GCF_004347735.1 Sulfuricurvum sp. IAE1
CCTTGAAAAGGTTCTCGTCCCCGAAGGGGATATTCAGCAGCAAGATACTCCTGATTGATCGCTTATATCCACCCCATCGAATGAGGTGGCTTTACGCGAGGCTTCGGTAACCGGCTTCGTCTTTTTAATTTTTTTTAAAAGTGGGCGTCGTGCCACTGCACCAGCGAGAGGCGAAAGCCTTCTCTGACCGGAAGCACTTCGTGCGAAAAATAGGGGTTGGAAAGAAACACGACCATGTCTCCCGCTTCGGGACGCAGCGTGATCGTGTTGCCCTGAGCGTCACAGAGGTAGTTGAAGAGCAGTTCGCCCCCGCTGAAATGATCCGTATCGGTCGGGTTGGGGGTATAGGAGGTGGTAAAGAGGACCGTCGTGATTTTACGTTCCGGGGCTACGGTGCGAAACCCGATCGTATTTCCCTCTAAATCGCGCAGTTCGCTCGAATCGTCCGAATGCCGGACATAGAACGATCCCTGATCGTATCCGAGTACCTGCACGTCGGTTGCTTGGGTGAGAGAAACGGCAAAAAACCGTTCGATCTCTCCGCGAACCGTGCTGAAACGTCTTTCATACACTGCTCGATGCTCGGGAGTCAGCGTATGGATGTCGGTTTTGCGGATCGCCGTGTCGAGCGATTTCCCCCGAAGTTCTGCGGCTACCGCGTCACGATCGGCAAGTGCGGCTTCGGTGATCGCGCGGCACTCTGCGGGGCTAAGTACCCCTTCGAGCACCAGGTAGGGAAAATCGTGGTAGGGGTTGGGGAGCCGTTTGGTGGGTATCTTCATTCCCAGCAGCTCATCGCGGGCGTAGACGTAATTGCTGATCTGGTGCATCGGAACGGTTACTTTTTATCCGTCACGATATAAAGCTGCTCGTGCCCGAGGCGTTTAAGGACGTCCATGACGCCAACGAAGTTCTGGAAAGCGGCTTCTTTGTCACTGTACAAAACAACCGTCATCTCCTTGCCCCCCTGGAGCACTTTTTGTTCGAACTGCTCCAGGCTAACCTGCGTTTTCTCGTCGATCCAGAGGGAGCCGTCTTTTTTGATCGTCAGCTTGAGCTCGCTTGGTTTATGCTCCGCCGAGGCCCCTTTGGCTTCGGGGAGATCGACGGGAATCAACCCCGTTTTGACGAACGTCGCGGTGGTGAGCACCATCACCAGGAGCACCAGCATGATGTCGATGAAGGGGATGACGTTGATCGAATCGATCCGTTTCATTTTCTTCACGCTTTATCCTTTGGTTTTGTTCTGAATTTCCCAACGGGTGATGATCTTCTCCATCTTACGCAAAAGGATGTTGTAAAACACGATCGATGGGATCGCGACCACAAGCCCCATCGCGGTCGCTTTAAGTGCGAGCGCGAGACCCGTCATAATTTTCTTGGGATCGACCGCACCGGCGTCTCCCAGCGCATAAAAGGTGATCATGATCCCCAAAACGGTCCCCAGAAGCCCTACGTACGGTGCGTTCGATCCGATCGTCGCGATCGTGCTGACGTTGTTGCCCAAATCCAGTTCGAGCTCCTCTTTCGTCTCGTAATCGCTGATACGGATCGATCCGTACGTCATCAGCCGCTCGATAAAAAACCATAGCGACACGACGCTCATCACCACCAAAATTCCGATTACTCCGTAATCGAGCGCCTGTTCCGCCCACGTAAGCCAACTGTTATCCATTCTGTTTTTCTCCTTTTTTAAATTCAAGTTTGACGCAGGTCCCTTCCCCGGGTCGGGAAGCGACGTGCAGTCCGATGCCGTGACGGTCGCAATAGCGCTTGACCAGTCCCAGGCCGATCCCGTATCCCGCCATGGCGGTATCGTTTTGATAGTAACGGTCGTAAATCCGCATCAGGGTGATTTCATCCATCCCCTGCCCTTTGTCGCAGATACTGAGGGTATTGGACTCCATCACAATCGCGATGGCGGGAGAGTGAGGGGAATACTTGATCCCGTTTTCGACGAGATTGTCGATCACTTTTCCCAAACCGATCCGGTCGCATTGGACGTTCCACGATCCGGTGAGGATCTCCCAGGCCACTCCCGGGTAGAGAGGACGCAAAAAATCGAGCCGTTCGCTGAGGAGTGTTTCGAGGTCAAACGATTCTATCCGTTCCCGTTCCATCTGCTTTTTGATCAAATAATCGAGCTCATTATACCGTTCTTTGAGCATCGTTGCGGCCGTTTCGATCCGTTCGAGCCGCTTGAGGCTTTTGTCGTCGGTGTTCGTTTTGCGGAGCATCTCGACGTTTGCGGTGATGGTGTTCACCGGGAGATTGAGTTCGTGCAGGGTCTCTTTCGAGAGACGCTCGAGATGATCAAAGTGTTCCCGGAGCGGGTCGAGGGCGATTTTGGCCAGAACCCTTCCGACTCCGACCGTCACGAGCAGCACTCCCAAGGCGATAATACCCCATTGCTGGAATCCGATTACCTGATGCAGGTAGTAGATCCCTCCGACCAGAACCGCCGTCGTGAAAACGTACAGCGACGTGAGGGCGATTTCGACGCTACGGAACAAGCCGATACCCCACGCCGCGGATATTGACGATCCGCTCCGAGCCGATCTCTTGTTTGAGGCGGTTGATGTAAACCCGCACCGCCCCTTCGCTGATCATTTCCGAGGGGCTCCACAAGGCATCCATGATCATCTCTTTGGTGACGATCTCGCCGACGTTTTGGATGAACAGCACCATCAGCTGGTATTCTTTGAGGGTGAAGGGGATCTCTTTGTCCCCCATCATGACACATTTGTGCCGTTCGTCGATACACAAATCTCCCGCACACCGCCGGCTTGTCCCTTTGCTCCGCCGCAGCAGGGCATGGGTCCGGACGATCAGTTCTTGCGTGTCAAACGGTTTTTTGAGATAGTCTTCGGCACCGATCTCGAACGCTTCGGACAAAACCCCCGTTTCCTGGTGAGAGGTCAGGTAAATCGCCGGGGTCGTATCGTTGGCCCGCCGGAGTTCCCGCAGCAACGAGAGACCGTCGATCAGGGGAACATTGATGTCGAGCAGGTAAAGGTCGAAATGGCTGGCGTAGGTTGCATCCAGCGCCTCTTGGCCGTTTCGGCAGAAATGGACCTCGAATCCTTCTTCCTCCAATAAATCGGCGATCGATTCGCCGAACAGGAGGTCATCTTCGAGGAGGAGGATTTTAGTCGACACGCTCGATCGACCATTTGAGGGTTTCGCCCGCCTTCATCGGTACGACGCTGCCGTAGATGTCGGGGACGTGAAATTCGCGTTTGGAAAGCGTCACCTCTTTGTACTCGGCACAGATGCCGTAAATCCGCTGGGCGTTGTCGCTGACGAACGCCTGCAGGTTGTCGAGTTTGCCGTGTGCGTCGAAAATCTCGCACAACAGCTGCAGCGCGATGGGGGCGGTAAAGACCCCCGCACCGCACCCGCACGACTCTTTCGCATGTTTGGGGTGCGGGGCACTGTCCGAACCGAACATCACTTTGGGATGCGCTTCAAGCGCCACTTTCAGGAGCGCTTCACGGTCGTTCGGACGTTTGGCGATCGGTTTGCAAAACAGATGCGGCCGCAGCAATCCCCCCGCGACGTCATCCAGCGTGATCATGAGGTGGTGCACCGTAATCGTCGCATAGAGGTTGTCGTATTTGTCCAGCATCTCCACCGCGTCGCGCGTCGTAATATGTTCCATCACGATTTTCAGACGGGGAAAATTCGAGGCGAGCATCTCGTACACGCTCATAAATTCCGCTTCGCGGTCCATCACGAAACCGTTCGTCTCGCCGTGTACTGAGAGCACGATCCCAAGGTCGCTCATCGCTTCAAGGGTCTCGCGCATCGACTCGATGTCAAACGACGCGACTCCCCCCTCAGAATTCGTCGTCACCCCGCTGGGATAGAGTTTGATCGCGATGATGTCGTCTTTGATCTCTTCAAGGAAAGCGCGGCTGTAGTTTTGGTAAAACAGCGTCATATAGGGTTCGAAATCATCCGCCCCCGTAGCATGCAGAATTCTTTCTTTGTACCCCGATACCATCTCTTTGGTCGTCACGGGGGGGACAAGGTTAGGCATGACAAGGGCCCCGCTGAAACTGTACGACGTTAGCGGGGCGACGGTTTCGAGCATCTCGCCGTCGCGAAGGTGAAGGTGCATGTCCAGCGGCATGGTCAAAGTTACGGTTTTCATCAGCGGCCTCCCAGTTGTTTTTGCGCTTCGCCGATCATGGCATTGAGTGCCTCTTCGTAGCGTTTGGCTTCGGACTCGTCGGTCGATTCGAAACGGGTGACGAGGACCGGGGTCGTATTGCTGGCGCGGACAAGCCCCCATCCGTGATCGAAAATAACCCGCACCCCGTCGACGTCGATGATCTCACGGATTGCGGGGAATCCTGCCGGGGGATTTTTCAACAGTTCCTTGAGTTTTGCGATCAGGGGGAATTTTTCCTGTTCGGTCGTTTTTACCTTGATCTCTTCGGTCGAAAACACTTTCGGAAGCTTCGCGATTTCGGCATCGAGGTCGATACCGTCCTGGATCAGTTCGAGCATTCGAAGCGTCGCATAAATAGCATCATCATAGCCGAAATAGCGGTCGGAGAAGAATACGTGTCCGCTCACTTCGCATGCCAGGTCGGCGTGAAGTTCTTTCATTTTTACTTTGAGGTTTGAATGCCCCGTTTTGTACATCACCGCGGTCGCTCCGCGCTCGCGCAGGGTATCGTACATCACCTGCGAGCATTTCACCTCCCCGATCACGGTCGGGCGTTCCATCTTCAGAGCAAACAACAGGGCCATCATATCCCCTTTGATGTTATTGGCGCGCGTCAGAACGGCGATCCGGTCACTGTCGCCGTCATAAGCGAACGCAATATCCCCCTCTTTGAAGAGCAGCTCTTTAATGTCTTCAAGGTTGTGCTCTTCGCTCGGGTCGGGATGGTGATTGGGAAACGTCCCGTCGGGATCGGTGTAGATCCCCTTGGCATTGAGGCCGAGTGAGCGGAAGATATCGTCGATTGCCAGTCCCGCGACCCCGTTGCCGCAGTCGTAGACGATCCGCTGCGGCATCCCCCGCAGGTGGCCGAACGCTTCGATCATATAGGCTTTGTAACGGCTCAGCGCGTCGATCTCTATCACCTGACGCGCTACTTTCGGAGGAAACGGGAGGGCTTCGATCTTCCGCCCCAGGGCATAGATCTGTTCCCCGAAAAAAGGGGCCTTGTCA
This sequence comes from Sulfuricurvum sp. IAE1, assembly GCF_004347735.1. Lineage (NCBI taxonomy): Bacteria > Pseudomonadati > Campylobacterota > Epsilonproteobacteria > Campylobacterales > Sulfurimonadaceae > Sulfuricurvum > Sulfuricurvum sp. IAE1. Next base: position 5,189 of record NZ_SLTI01000004.1, read on the forward strand.
ATCGTAATTTTAAATCCGTTGTATTCGCTCGGGTTGTGCGAACCGGTAATCATCACCGAAGCGCACGGCGTTATCCCGCCGAAATCCTGATAATTGCAAAAATAATTGACCGGGGTCGGAACCATCCCCATCCCAAGTACCTTCATCCCCCCCGCATTGAGCCCTGCGGCAAGGTATTCGAACAATACCGGCGAATGGCTGCGCGCGTCGTATCCGACCGCAACGTACTCGCCGTGCGGACGCATCTCATCCGCGAGCGCGTATCCCAGACGGGTAATCGTCTCTTCGTTTAGTTCTTTGTCAAAAATGCCCCGAATGTCATATTCACGGTAGATACTCATCAAATCCCTTTTTACTTCATAAACAATAACCGATTATACAACGAGGTTGGTAAAAGAGTCTTTGCGGAGGAAAAACCTCCGCGGAAAGAATAGTGTAGAAGTGTTACAACAGTGTTAAAAAAGGGTCAAATGGCCCTTTTGAATTCAGGATACGATTCCAGTCCGCATTCACTGACGTCGAGTCCCTGGAGCTGTTCCTCATCGCTTGCGCGGAAGGGGATCACGATGTTGATCAGGTAAATAAGGGCAAACGAAACGCTAAAGACGAACGCTCCGATCACAGCCACCCCTTTGAGCTGGTTCAGAAACGTCACCCCGCCGGAGGGATCCGCGGCGAACAGTCCGACCGCGAGGGTCCCCCAGATACCGTTTACCAGATGGACCGACAGTGCCCCGACGGGATCGTCAATCCGCAAACGGTCGAACAGCGGAACCGCCAAAACGACCAGAGCCCCGCCGATTCCCCCGACCGCGATCGCATCCACCGTCGTATAGAGGTGCGGTCCTGCCGTGACGGCGACAAGCCCGCCAAGAGCCCCATTGAGAATCATCGTAATGTCGAACAGACGGTAGCGGATATAGATCAGCACTCCCGCCGCGATCGCGCCGGCAAGCCCTGCCGTATTCGTGTTGAATACCGTCAACGTGACGCTGTCTGCGGCTTCTTTGGTCGCAATACTCCCGACCGATCCGCCGTTAAACCCGAACCATCCGATCCACAGCAGCATCGCTCCCAGAACGACCAGCGGGATATTGGACGCGGGAATGACCCGGATCTGGTTTCCGGCATAACGTCCTTTACGCGCCCCGATGATAAGGATCGCGGCCAGCAGCGCCCATCCTCCCGTCGAGTGGATGACCGTGGAACCGGCGAGATCGACGATGTTCAGATCCAGCACGGTACCCTTGAGCCAGTCGCTCCCCCAGCTGATGTTGACCGACGTGGGATATATCAAGGTCCCCATGATGACCGTAAAAAGGGTCAGGGGAAGCAGTTTGGCCCGTTCGCCGACGCCGCCGCTCATGATATTGATCGCTTTGCCGACAAACGCCATCTGGAACATGAAAAATGCCCACTGGCTCATCGAGGTGCTTTGAAAACCACCGAACGCCAGTTCGAATCCGACGAGAATAAACGCCATCGATGCCACAGCGTAAATCATGACGTTGACCGTCAACACGCTGGAGACGTTTTTGGTCCGCACCAGGCCTGCTTCGAGCATGGCAAAACCGGGAACCATCAGGATGATCAACGTGATCGAAAAAAGGGCAAAAAGGGTATCGAGTGCGTAGGAAAGATCCATGCTCCGCCTTTATCAGGATATAAAACGGGCATTATAAATGCAATTGCACGGAATGAAGAAGAAAAATTGATTAAAAATTAATCATGCAGCTTCAGAGGGTTGGGGGGAACAAGCCTGCCCCCGCCATCCCAACCGACACGTACGGTCGGGATATATCGCCGTTAAATGGCTTCGACATCCGTTTCGCCCGTACGGATACGGACGATTTTGCTGACATCGCTGACGAAAATTTTGCCGTCCCCGATTTTACCGGTGCGGGCCGCTTCGACGACGGTGTTGACCACCTGGTCCACCATCGCATCGTCCACCACCATCTCCATCTTGATTTTGGGTAGGAAATCGACCACGTACTCGGCACCGCGATAGAGTTCGCTGTGCCCTTTCTGGCGTCCGTATCCTTTGACCTCGCTCACCGTCATACCAGTGATTCCGATCTCGGCCAACGCATCCTTCACATCTTCCAGTTTAAAAGGTTTGATAACCGCTTCAATTTTTTTCATTGTCTCTTCCTTATAGGTTAAATCCGCGTTCGCCGTGTACCGATTCGTCAAGCCCCTGGCTCTCCTGCTCCTCGTTGACACGCGAACCGCCGGTCAATGCCATCGCGACATAGTAGACCACGATCGTTCCGACCAGGGTAAACAACCCGACGATCAGTACGGATTCCGCCTGTACCATGATCTGCCCCATACGGTCACCCGCATCTTTGAGCGGTCCAGCCCACAACAGCGCGTTGTCGCCGTTTGGAGTATACAGGGCGAAAACACCCGTTGCGATCGCACCCCAAAGGCCCGCGAGGAAATGAACCCCGAAAGCGTCGAGCGAATCGTCGTACCCCAGTTTTTTCTTCAGCACCGTCACACCGTAGAACGCTACGAGGGCACCTACCGCACCGATAATGAACGCACCGGATACATCAACGAATCCCGCAGCCGGAGTAATCGCGACCAGACCCGCAATGGCACCGGTCGCCGCGCCGAGCAAAGTCGGTTTTTTGAACACCGCGTACTCCACGATGATCCATGTCAGGGTTGCCACCGCAGCCGCAACCGTCGTCGTCAGATAAGCGACACCCGCAATCGCGTTCGCACCGAAAGCCGATCCGCCGTTGAACCCGTACCATCCGAACCAGAGCAGCCCCGCACCGATAGCGGTGAGAATGACGCTGGCAGGTTTCATTGCCGTTTTCGGATATCCCGCACGTTTGCCGATGAGCAGCGCAAGTACCAGACCGGCCAGACCGCCGTTCATATGTACGACCGTACCGCCGGCGAAGTCAAGCGCCCCTTCGTTGAAGAGATAACCGCCACCCCATACCATGTGGGTGATCGGAGCATAGACCACGATCGTCCAGATAAAGGCGAAAACCATCCATGTGGAAAACTTCATCCGCTCGATCACCGATCCGGCCGCAATCGCCACGGTGATCGCCGCGAACGTTCCCTGGAATACGACAAAGACGAACTTGGGATAAAGCTGTCCCAGATCGACACTCGCAAACTCCGTCCAGCTGATACCGCTGAGCATCAGATGGCCGAATCCGCCGATAACCTGATTCATGGGTCCCTCAGCTGTTCCGAACGCAATCGAGAAGCCGGCGACGACCCACGCGATAAACGCGACGACAAACGCTCCGAACACCATGGCGTAGGTGTTGAGAACGTTTTTCGCTCTCGTCATCCCCGCATAGAACATTGCAAGACCGATCGGCGTCATCAGCATGACCAGCGCCGTCGACATCATCATCCAAGCCGTATCACCCGAATTGAGTACAGGTGCTGCGGCCGCTTCTTCGGCAAACGCCGATACGCCAAGTAGCGATAAAGCTAAAAGCCACTTTTTCATTATCCTCTCCTTATGTAGGTTGATCCTTCGAACAATCCCGTATTAACTGAAATGTCACGTACCATTGTACAAGTTAAGGGAATCAAGAAGATGCAAATAACTGATTATTTTTTAATCAATTTAAAAGATCATTTAGAAAGCAACTCAATAGGGGAGAAAAAACGGCTTACCGCGCGGGCGCGCGGGTACATTAATTAATTGGAGATTAAATCGCGTCGCCGTCGGTTTCGCCCGTACGGATACGGATAATACGCTCGACATCGCTGACGAAAATCTTTCCGTCGCCGATTTTTCCCGTACGGGCCGCTTCGACGATGGTATTGACGACCTGCTCGGCCATTGCATCATCGACAATCATTTCCATTTTGATTTTGGGTAGGAAATCGACCACGTACTCGGCACCGCGATAGAGTTCACTGTGCCCTTTCTGGCGTCCGTATCCCTTGACTTCGCTCACCGTCATACCGGTGATTCCGATCTCGGCCAGCGCGTCTTTCACGTCTTCGAGTTTAAAAGGTTTGATAACCGCTTCAATTTTTTTCATAATAATGGATATCTCCGCATCGTATGTAATCGTTCGAATAATTGTAACCTTATTTAATTAATTAAGCAATGAAGTGCCGATCGATCCGAAAAAAACAGATTTTGAGACTTTAAGTCTCGTTGAGCTATAATCAGCCAACCAATCTTCACTTTCCGGGGACGAAATGAACGATCTGCTAGACAACAGCGAAATCAACGATATTAATATTGAGGACACCCTCAAGAGCAGTTACCTCGACTATTCGATGAGCGTCATCATCGGGCGGGCGCTTCCCGATGTACGCGACGGGCTCAAACCGGTACACCGCCGTATTCTCTACGCGATGGATAAACTCAACCTCTCCGCAGGCGCCAAGTACAAAAAATCAGCCCGTATCGTCGGGGATGTCATCGGTCAGTACCACCCGCACGGCGACACCTCCGTCTACGACGCCCTCGTCCGTATGGCCCAACCGTTCTCGATGCGCGCACCGCTCGTCGACGGGCAGGGGAACTTCGGTTCGGTCGACGGCGACAACGCCGCGGCCATGCGTTATACCGAAGCGCGGATGACCCGCTATGCGGGGGAACTGCTCAAAGACCTAGACAAAGATACCGTCGACATGGTCGACAACTACGACGGCACGACGCAAGAACCCGACGTCCTTCCGACCCGCGTTCCGAATCTTCTGATCAACGGTTCGGCCGGTATCGCCGTCGGTATGGCGACGAACATTCCTCCCCACAATCCCCAGGAAGTGCTTCAGGCGCTCGTCTACCTGATCGACAATCCGGGTGCTTCGCTGATCGACATCATGCAGTTTATCAAAGCCCCCGACTTCCCGACGGGCGGTACCATCTACGGGAAAAAAGGGATCCTGGACGCGTACGAAACCGGCCGGGGACGTATCCGCGTACGGGCCAAAACCCACATCGAGAAAAAATCGAACAAAGACGTCATCGTCATCGACGAACTCCCCTACCAGGTCAATAAAGCGCGCTTGATCGAAAGCATCGCCGAACTCGTCAAAGACAAATTTATCGAGGGGATCAGCGAAATCCGCGACGAATCCGACCGTGAAGGGATCCGTGTCGTTATCGAACTCAAACGCGACGCGATGAGCGAAATCGTCCTCAACAACCTCTACAAATCGACAAACATGGAGACAACGTTCGGGATTATCATGCTCTCGACGTTCAACCAGGAGCCGCGCGTCTTCACCCTGCTCGAAATGTTGGGCCATTTCATCAATCACCGCAAAACGGTCATTATCCGCCGCACGATTTTCGATCTCGAAAAAGCCAAAGCCCGCGCCCATATCCTCGAAGGTCTGAAAAAAGCGCTCGATCACATCGACGCGATCATCAAACTGATCCGCGGCAGCGCGGACGGCGAGAGCGCGAAAAACGGCCTGATGGAGCAATTCGGTTTCTCCCCCATCCAGGCGCAGGCGATTCTCGACATGCGTCTGCAGCGCCTCACCGGACTCGAGCGTGAAAAAATCGAAAACGAACTGCGCGAAATCCTCGCACACATCGAATACCTCGAGAGCATCCTCCGCAGCGAAGAGGTTCTCAAAGGGATCATCAAAGAGGAGTTCACCGAGCTCGTCGAACAGTACAACATCCCGCGTCTGACCGACATCGAGGACAACTACGACGATATCAACATCGAAGACCTGATCCCCAACGAACCGATGGTCGTTACGATCACCCACCGCGGCTACATCAAACGGGTACCGCTCGCCGCTTACGAAAAACAGCGCCGCGGCGGCAAAGGCAAAGTCGCCGTCACGACCTACGACGACGACTTCATCGAAAAATTCTATACCTGCAACACGCACGATACGCTGATGTTCGTCACCGACCGGGGACAGCTGCACTGGCTCAAAGTGTACAAGATCCCCGAAGGATCACGCACGGCGAAAGGAAAAGCGGTCGTCAACCTGATCAACCTCGAAGCGGACGAAAAGATCCGTTCGGTGATCCCGACGACCGACTTCGACGAAAACAAATCGCTCGTCTTCTTTACCCAAAACGGTATCGTCAAGCGTACGGCGCTGAACGAATTCTCCAACATCCGCAGCACCGGCGTTCGTGCGATCGTGCTCGATGAGGGGGACACTCTCGTCACTGCCCACATTGCAAACGAAGAGACCAAATACCTCTTCATCGTCACCAAATTCGCGCAGTGCATCAAATTTGAAATCGACAAGACCCGTGACCAGGGACGCAGCACCCGCGGGGTCCGCGGTATCAAGTTCAAGATCGAGGGCGACAGCGTCGTCGATGCGAACATCATCAAATCCGACGACGAAGAGATCCTCATGGTAAGCGAAAAAGGGATCGGGAAACGGACAACCGCCGAAGAGTACCGCCTTACCAACCGCGCCGGATCGGGCGTCATCGCGATGAAACTCAACGCCAAAACGGGTTCTACCGTCGTCGGCTGTCTGATGGTCGATGAGAGCATGGACATGATGGCGCTGACCAAAGCGGGCAAAATGATCCGTGTCGACATGCAGACGATCGCCAAATCCGGACGCAACACCAGCGGCGTCTACATCGTCAAAGGAGATGACGTCGCAAGTATTTCACGGTGTCCGAAAAACGACGAAGAAGAAGGCGACGGCGAAAATGAGGAAGGTTCGTTCGAATTGGAATGATTTTTGCTGAAATCACTCAAGTCAATGAAACTTTAAGGAACACAGTATGCGAATTTCTGCAGCTCTTGCGCTATTTCTGAGCGTATCCGCCCTGCACGCGGGCTTTTTGTCGGGCAACGAACCGGAGACCCAGGTCAAATGTGTCTACAGCGGCACGGACGGAAACTGTGTCGAGCCGATCCTCAAATCCGACAGTGAACTCGTCATTACCGTTACGGGCCAGGGCGTTGCCCCCTCGGTAACCGCTTCTCCGGCACAGGCGTATGCGCTGGCCAAACGGGCCGCTATGGCTGATGGCTACCGCCAGATCGCCGAAAAGGTCAAAGGGGTCCAGGTCGAAGGACAAGACACCATCAAGAACCTGATGCTCGTCCAATCGAGTACCCGCACGTCGGTCGAAGCGCTGGTTCGCGGCGCCAACGTCACCAACACGACGTTCAAAGAGGGTCTGTGCGAAGTCGAAATGGAAATCGCCCTGTCTTATACACGGGTATTGCGTTAATCTCTACCCTCTGCTTCGGAGCCGACCACTACTATGTAGGGTATCGGCTCACCACCCAAAATTCCCTTCCCGTTCACGAAACATTCGATATTTCAAAAGCGATGCGTCCCTGCGACGGTTCGCTTTCCCGGGAACTTGTTCTGCTGCGACGTACGCAAGAGCCGCTAAAAGAGGTGTTGGAAAGGGAAAAAAGCACTTTCGTCGAATATGCCCTCTCCGAAACCGGACGGATCAAAAGCGATACCCGCTCTTCGCAGGCGCAAATCCGCACGCAAGAAACGCTGACCCTCCCTACCCGCTGTTATGCAGTCGAGTTTAATGATGAGTCTGTTACAATCGCCCTGATCAAATAACCGTTGAAAAGGTCCCGGATGAAAATCGCGATTGTCGAAGACGATATCAACATGCGTAAATCCCTTGAAATCGCCATGGGCGATTTCGAACAATACGACGTCCACACATTCAAAAACGCCCGCGACGCCCTTAAAAAGCTCGACGATACCTTCGATCTGATCATCAGCGACATCAACATGCCCGGGATGGACGGCATCGAATTTGTCAAAACGCTGGGCGGTAAATACGAAGTAATCATCATCACCGGAAACGCCACCCTCACACGGGCCATCGAGTCGATCCAGCTCGGAGTCAAGGATTTTCTCCTCAAGCCCTTCGAAATCGAAACCCTGATCGCCGCCATCGAGCGGAGCGCCACAGTCGTTAATAAAACCCCGAAATCCGGAGGGGTGAAAGCGGAAGGAGAACCGTTCCTTGGGACCTCTCCCGCTCTCGAAAAGCTGCTCGAACGCCTTACCAAAGCGGCCGCAACCGACGCGAGCATCATGCTCCTGGGCGAAAGCGGCGTAGGCAAAGAGGTCCTCGCCCGCCACATCCACAATACTTCCCCCCGCGCATCCAAGCCTTTCGTGGCGATCAATATGGCCGCCATCCCCGACAACCTGATCGAAAGTGAGCTCTTCGGGTTTGAAAAAGGGGCTTTCACCGATGCCGCCGAAGCCAAAGCGGGGCAATTCGAGCTTGCCGAGGGGGGAACGCTGTTCCTGGACGAAATCGGCGAAATGCCCTATTCCCTGCAAGCCAAACTTCTCCGCGTATTGCAAGAACGTGAAATACGACGACTGGGATCGTCGAAAAATACAAAAATCGACGTACGGATCATTACCGCCACCAACGCCGATCTCAACCGGAAAATCGGAGAGGGGGGCTTCCGCGAAGACCTCTACTACCGCCTCAATACGATCCCCCTTCTGATCCCTCCGCTGCGCGAACGGCGCGAGGAGATACTGCCGATCGCCGAAGCCGCGTTGGAGCGGTACTGCGAACGTTACGGTTTTGAAGCCAAAGAGTTCAGCCCCGAAGCCAGAGCGGCGCTTGAAAACTACACATGGCCGGGGAACATCCGCGAATTGATCTCGGTCGTCGAACGTTCCGCGATTCTCAGTGACGGAAATCGGATCGGAGCCGAAGAGCTCTTCCTCGAAGCACGCGGTTTGGGGCGAATATAAGCACCGATTGGGTATAATCGCCCAAAAATTATGCGGTGAATTTATCACCTCCAAGGATACCCTCCAATGAAACGTTACAACGTTGCAATCGTCGGTGCCAGCGGCGCCGTCGGCGAAGAGATCTTGCGTATTTTCGAAGAGATCGACTTCCCCTATGCCAAGATCGTACCCCTTGCCAGTGCGCGCAGCGCCGGGACTACGGTCACGTTCAATGACCAGGAATTGGTGATCAAAGAACTCACTCCCACCGTTTTTGACGAAGAGCAGATCGATATCGCCCTCTTCAGCGCAGGCGGAAGCGTATCGGCGCAGTTTGCCCCCTATGCCGCCAAAGCCGGAGCCGTCGTCATCGACAATACGAGCCATTTTCGGATGTTCGACGACGTCCCTCTTGTCGTCCCCGAAGTGAACCCCGAAGATATCGCCCAGTGGAAAAACACAGGCATCATCGCCAACCCGAACTGTTCGACGATTCAGATGGTCCAGGCGCTCAAACCGCTCGATGAAGCATACGACCTCGTGCGTGTCGACGTAAGCACCTACCAGGCGACCTCGGGTGCGGGAAAATCGGCAATGGAAGAGCTCGTCGAACAGATGCAGGCGTTCTTTGCGTTCAAACTCGACGAAGTTGAACCCAAAAAATTTGCCCACCGTATCGCCCTCAACGCGATCCCGCAGATCGACTCGTTCACCGATACCGGCTACACAAAAGAAGAGCTCAAGATGGTCAACGAAACCAAAAAGATCATGCACAAGGAGATCGAGGTGAGCGCGACGTGCGTCCGCATCCCGACGCTCCGCGGTCATGCCGAAACATTGACCCTCACCTTCGACGGCGCCGTCGATGCCGACGAAGCACGCGAACTACTCCGCAAAGCGCCCAATATCATCGTCCTCGACGAACCTGAAAACAGCGTCTATCCGATGCCTTCCATGTGTATGGATCAGAACGAGACGTTCGTAGGGCGCATCCGCCGCGATCTCTACCGCGAGAACGTACTGCACCTTTGGGTCGTCGCCGACAACCTCCGCGTCGGTGCGGCAACAAACGCCGTCCGTATTGCCCAAAAATGGGTGGAAATGCAAGGAGAATAAGATGAATTTCATCGAAAAATTCTTTGAACACGGGCTTTGGAGCACGCGGCTGGTGATTTTGCTCGCCGTCGTCTTCGGCCTCATCGGGGCGTTCGTCCTTTTCGCCGTCGCCAGCGTCGACGTTTACAATACCGCAGCCTATGTCATCCAGACCTATGCGGCCCATGCCCATCCCGAGCACTTCCACGAAGAGATCGTCGGCGGCATCATCGGAGCGGTCGATCTGTACCTGATCGGCGTGGTAATGATCATCTTCTCGTTCGGCCTCTACGAGCTGTTCATCTCCGACATCGATCCGGCCAAAGACGAACACGGTAAAGAGAACCAGCTCCTCGCCGTCCATTCCCTCGACCAGCTCAAAGACAAGATTTCCAAAGTCATCGTGATGGTTCTCGTCGTCGGGTTTTTTCAGAAAGTCGGTCACACGGTCTTTACCGGGGCACTGGAACTGCTCTATCTTGCCCTCTCCATCACGGCCGTCGCCGTAGGGCTTTATTTCCTGAGCAAAGTAGGTCATCACGACCATTAAATATCTTTGGATCCTTTCGGCATCCTTGTAAGCCGTATGCGGAGGCAGCAGTGCCGGGAGCATACGAGCGCTTTGCCGAAAGGATAGAGTTTCTTTTGTTTCTTTTCTTTGCGAACAAAGAAAAGAAAGAGAAGACATTAAACAAAGGATTCTAATATGAGCAAAATTTTCGTCGATGCCTGCTTCGGCAAAGAAACCCCCTACACCCCGGTATGGATGATGCGCCAGGCCGGACGCTACCTTCCCGAGTACATGGAAGTGCGCAAGCGCGCCGGAAACTTTCTCAACCTCTGCCACGCCCCCGACATGGCTGCCGAAGTGACGATCCAGCCCCTGGACCTCGTCGGCGTGGACGCGGCGATTTTGTTCAGCGACATTCTCGTCGTCCCCAACGAAATGGGAATGAAGCTCGACTTCATCAAAGGCGAAGGCCCGGTATTCGAAAAACCGATCGCGTCCGAAGCGGACCTCGATGAGCTGATCGGCGGCGAGGAAGCGGCGTCCAAACTGACGTATGTCTACGACACGATCAAAATCCTGCGCCGCCAGCTCGACGAACGCGGCGACGAAAAAGCCCTCATCGGTTTTACGGGGGCGCCGTGGACACTCGCGACCTACATGATCGAGGGCCAGGGGACCAAAACCTACAATATCTGTAAAAAGATGATGTATTCCAATCCCGAGCTGCTTCACAAAATCCTGCGCAAAGTGACCGACGTCGTCAAGCTCTACATGGAACACCAGATCGAAGCGGGCGTCGACGTCGTCCAGATCTTCGACAGCTGGGCCGCTGCCATCGAACCCGCCCGTTATGACGAATTCTCATGGAGCTACATGGTCGAAATCGCCGAATACCTCAAGGGCAAATATCCCCATATCCCGGTCATCATGTTCCCCAAAGGGATCCCTGCATTTTTGGACAAGGTCTACGGGAACTTCGACGTCTTCGGCGTCGACTGGAGCACCCCGATGGCGCTGGCCAAAGAGAAACTTGGAGACCGCTACGTCCTGCAGGGGAACATGGAGCCCTGCCGCCTCTACTCCAAAGAGCAGACAACGGCCTGCGTCGAAGCGATCCAGGAGATCATGGGCGGCCGTCGCCACATCTTCAATCTCGGCCATGGCATCCTCCCCGATGTCCCCGTCGAAAACGCGCAACACTTCGTCCGCGAGTGTCATCGGGTCAGCAAAAAAATCAAATGAATACAATCTTCGGCCCCGTCTATTCCCGCCGCTTCGGCGCATCGCTGGGAATCGATCTCTCCCCGGGCCGCAAACAGTGCAATTTCGACTGTCTCTACTGCGAGCTCGCCCCCGCCAAGGCGATCATGGCACAGCATGACGTCATCCCTCTAAACACGGTCGTTGCCGATCTGAAAAAAGCCCTGAACGAACATCCCTCCATCGACGTCATCACGATCACCGCCAACGGCGAACCGACGATGTATCCTCACCTGCGCGAGCTGGTCGAGCGGATCGATACCATCAAAGGGGACGTGCAAACCCTGATCCTCTCCAACAGTGCCTGCCTGAGTGATCCGGCTGTCTTTGAGATCCTGTTGCGTCTTGATCAGGTGAAACTATCTCTTGATGCGGCCACCCCGGAGGTCTTCAAAAAAATCGATCGCCCCGCAGAGGGGATTCATGTCGAGGCGATCGTCGAGGCGATCCAACGCTTTTCCCGCGTGTTCAAGGGGAAACTTTTCATCGAAATCCTCTTCGTCAAAGGGGTCAACGATACTCCCGGAGAAATCGCCGCGCTCAACCGTGCTTTGCGGGAAGTCGCTTGTGAACGGATCGATATCGGAACCATCGACCGTCCTCCTGCCTACCCCGTCGAAGGGCTCAGTTTTACTGAGCTGCACATGATCGCGGGGCTTTTCGATCCCGCATTGCCGATCCATATCGTCTCACGCACCCACGCGCATGCCACCCCTTCAACGTACGACGACGATGAGATACTCAATACCCTCGACAAACGCCCCCTGACCCGTGATGACATCGAGGCGCTTTTCGACGTTGATACGCTGCACCGTTTTGAAACACTCTGCTCCGAGGGGAAAATTGCCCAAATCGAACGCTCCAACGTTATCTTTTATCTTCCCGCAAAAAATATCGCCCGAAAACGCTCAAAATAACGCTTTTTTTATTGACAATCGCACCTTCATACCGTATAATTACGCCTCTTAAAAACATTCCGGATTAGCTCAGCGGTAGAGTAGGTGACTGTTAATCACTTGGTCACTGGTTCGAATCCAGTATCCGGAGCCACTTGTTTTAAGAATCTTCGTTTTCTGTTCCGGATTAGCTCAGCGGTAGAGTAGGTGACTGTTAATCACTTGGTCACTGGTTCGAATCCAGTATCCGGAGCCACTCTTTTATTTGATTCTTCCTTTCGTTTTTATCATACGCTTTTTCTACGGTCGGCCGGTTTACCGCTGTTTCTCTCGTAAACCTCTTTTTTTAAATTGATATCTAATCCGTCATTGCGTATAATCCTTTTTATTTTATTCAGTTTACCTACGGGAGTGCCATGAAAGGGATTATTTTAGCCGGCGGAAGCGGTACGCGTCTTTATCCGATCACAAAAGGGGTCAGCAAGCAGCTCGTCCCCATCTATGACAAACCGATGATCTATTATCCCCTATCGGTACTGATGCTCGCCGGCATCCGTGAAGTGCTCATCATCTCGACTCCCCACGATCTTCCCCGTTTCGAAGAGCTCCTCGGAGACGGCAGCGATATCGGGATGCGGTTTGAATACTGCGTCCAGCCCTCCCCCGACGGCCTCGCACAGGCGTTTATCCTCGGAGCCGATTTCATCGGCGACGATGACGTCTGCCTCGTGCTGGGGGACAATATCTTCTACGGACACGGACTCACCCAGCTTTTGGCCCAGTCGGTCAAAAACGTGACCGAAGAGAACAAAGCGACCGTTTTCGGTTATTGGGTCAAAGACCCCGAACGCTACGGCGTCGCGGAATTCGACGAATCGGGGAACGTCCTCTCGATCGAAGAAAAGCCCTCTAACCCGAAGAGTTCCTATGCCGTCGTCGGACTCTATTTTTATCCCAACAGCGTCGTCGAAATCGCCCGCAACGTCAAGCCTTCCGACCGGGGAGAGCTCGAAATCACGACCGTCAACCAGGCCTATCTCGCCCAAAACGCCCTTAAAGTCGAACTGATGGGACGGGGTTACGCGTGGCTCGATACGGGAACCCACGAAAGCCTGCTCGAGGCAAGTATGTTCATTCAGACCATCGAGAACCGCCAGGGGCTCAAAGTCGCCTGTATCGAAGAGATCGCTTTCGAGATGGGATACATTACCAAAGAGAAGCTGCTGCAACTCGCCCAGCCCCTCTCCAAAAACCAGTACGGGCAATACCTGATCCGGCGGGCTAACGAGGGGAAAGTGCTTCGATGACCTTCACCCGCACCTCCATCCCCGACGTCATTATTATCGATCCCAAAGTCCACGGCGACGAGCGGGGCTATTTCGTCGAAACGTTCCGCGCCGACAAATTTGCCGAATTCGCGGGCTTCGAAGTCCACTTTTGCCAGGACAACGAATCCGCAAGCAGCTACGGGGTACTCCGCGGACTCCATTACCAGCTTCCGCCCCATGCGCAGAGTAAACTTGTGCGCGTCATCGAGGGGGAAGTGCTCGACGTTGCCGTCGACATCCGCAAAGGTTCCCCGACGTTCGGCAAGCACGTCGCCGTACGCCTCTCGGGCGAAAACAAACGTCAGCTTTTCATTCCCCGCGGTTTCGCCCACGGATTTGTCGTCCTTTCGGAAAAATGTACCTTTGCGTACAAAGTCGACAATTATTACAGCCCCGAATGCGACCGCGGTATCGCATTCAATGATCCCGCGATCGGCATCGAGTGGATCGTTCCGGAAGAGGCCCTGCAGCTTTCGGCCAAAGACAGCACCCAGCCTCTGCTGTGCGATGCGGATTTGTTCGAATACGGGGTAGACCTCTACGCCCCGAGGGGTGCACGTGCGTAATCTCCTTGTAACGGGTATGAACGGTCAGCTCGGAAGCGAAATTCGCGCGCTGGCTGCGTCGTATCCGGATTATGTTTTTACATTTACCGACCGTTCCACGCTCGATCTTTCGAACCTGTGCAAAATGGAAGATTTCTTTGAGGGCAAAACGTTCGACGCCATCATCAACTGTGCCGCCTATACCGCGGTCGACAAAGCCGAATCCGACCCCCACGGCGCCGATGCAATCAACCACCGCTTCGTCTCGATGCTGGCCAAAATCGCAAAACGTTCGGGGAGTTCCCTGATTCACGTTTCGACCGATTACGTCTTTGACGGGCGCAACCACCGCCCTTACGTCGAGACCGACCCGACCGATCCCCAGGGAGTCTACGGACGTACGAAGCGCGACGGCGAAAACGCGATCCTCGCCGCAGCACCGGAAAACACCGCCATAATCCGTACTTCATGGGTCTATTCGAGTTTCGGCAACAACTTCGTCAAAACAATGCTCCGCCTTGGCCGCGAGCGCGAAACGCTGGGGGTGATCTACGATCAGGTAGGAACTCCGACCTATGCCCGGGATTTGGCCAAAACGATCCTCGACATACTCCCGCAACTTCGGAACGAACGCCCTGAAATCTACCACTACAGCAACGAAGGCGTCGCCAGCTGGTACGATTTTGCCCAAGCGATCTTCGAACTCTCAGACATCGGGTGTGACCTCAAAGCACTCACCACCGATCAATACCCTACCCCGGCGGTGCGCCCGCACTACAGCCTGCTCAACAAATCAAAGATCAAAACCGACTTTGACCTGATCATACCGTATTGGAAAGACTCACTCAAAGAATGCCTGACACTATTAGGAGAAAAACAATGAAAACACTTTTAGTCACCGGATGCGCCGGATTCATCGGCAGCAATTTCGTCCCCTATTTTTTGGAAAAACATCCCGATATCCGCCTTGTGAATCTCGATCTGCTGACCTATGCCGGGAACCTGGAAAACCTCGCCGAAGTCGAGAACAACGAACGCCACGTTTTCGTCAAAGGGGACATCTGCGACCGCGCCCTTGTGGAATCGCTTTTTGAAACGTACGACATCCGCGGAGTCATCCATTTCGCCGCCGAAAGCCACGTCGACAACTCGATCAAAAATCCCGGCGTGTTCGTCCAGACGAACGTCAACGGCACCTTTACCCTGATCGACGTCGCTTATAAACACTGGATGGACAAACCGTTCGTAACCAAAACAGGCTACGAGGGATGCCGTTTCCACCACATCAGCACCGACGAAGTCTATGGAACCCTCGGAGAAACCGGTCTCTTTACCGAAGAGACCTCTTACGCCCCCAATTCCCCATACAGCGCCAGCAAAGCGGGATCGGACATGATCGTGCGCAGCTACCACCACACCTACGGGATGGATACCGTGATCACCAACTGCTCGAATAACTACGGGCCCAAACAGCACGACGAAAAACTCATCCCGACCGTTATCCGCAAAGCGCTTCGCGGCGAAAATATCCCCATCTACGGCGACGGCAAAAACATCCGCGACTGGCTCTATGTCCTCGATCATTGCAAGGGGATCGACCTCGTCTATCATAACGGCCGCAGCGGCGAAGTTTACAACATCGGCGGACGCAACGAGCGCAACAACAACCAGATTGCCGACCGCATCTGTACGCTGCTCGATTCGATGCATCCGCGCAAAGACGGCCAAAGCTACAAAACGCAGATCACCTACGTCGAAGACCGTGCCGGACACGACCGTCGTTACGCGATCGATGCAACGAAACTTGAAACCGAGCTGGGATGGCGTGCCGATGAGAATTTCGACACCGGTATCGTCAAAACGATCGCATGGTACCTCGAAAAATACACCGAAGGCGACGAATAACCATGCATATTCCCGAGGATATCAAACGGGTTTTGGTATTACGCTGCGGAGCACTCGGAGACCTGGTGTACGCAACTTCGGTCATCGATGCCCTCCGTGCCGAATACGGTGCCGGAGTGGTCATCGACTTTATCACCACGCCCGGAACGGCCAAGCTATTTGAAAATGACCCCCGCATCAACCATATCTTTCATCTCAAGCACAAAAAACTCCCCATTTGGCTCAGTCCCCAAAAACGTTCGATTATCCGCGCTTCACAGAAAAATCCGTACGATCTGTTCATCAATTTCGAGATGGGCAAACAGTTCCGAACCCTGTGCAACGCCATCCGGGCACGCCACAAAAGCGGATGGTTTTTTGAGCAGCCCGTTTTCGGAGAAAATGACCATATGGTCGATATCTGCAAATCGTTTTACGCCCCGGTCGTTACCCAAGACGTCCTTCAACAGGCCGCTCCTAGGATTATCGGGAAAAAATTCCCGGAGGTGCAGGCCAAACTGAAGTTGCCCGAACGCTACATCGTCCTCAGTCCCAGCAACTCACACAACAAAAAAAGCCGCCTGAACTACCGGGCATGGCCTCAGGGCCATTGGAAACGACTTATTTCCCTTCTCCCCTCTGACCTCAATATCGTCATCGTCGGCGGCAAAGGGGAAGAGCCTTTTTTCGAAGCGATCCGCCCCTACCCCCCGAACGTCATCGACCTGGTCGGGCAGACATCGGTTGCGGAAATGATCAGCATTATCGGGCATGC
Organism: Sulfuricurvum sp. IAE1; assembly: GCF_004347735.1. Classification (NCBI taxonomy): domain Bacteria; kingdom Pseudomonadati; phylum Campylobacterota; class Epsilonproteobacteria; order Campylobacterales; family Sulfurimonadaceae; genus Sulfuricurvum; species Sulfuricurvum sp. IAE1. The sequence continues at coordinate 22,165 of NZ_SLTI01000004.1, forward strand.
CCGCGCACTCGTCGTGACCGATACGGGAACGGCCCATATCGCTTCTGCGATGAATACCCCCGTTTTCTGTCTGATCGGTCCCACTCCCGCACACGTGACCGGCCCCTATCGTTCGGCGACGAACGAAGTCCATATCCTCTCTTTGGGGCTGGACTGTTCGCCGTGTTATAAAACGCAGACGATGAAAGAGTGTACCGACAACGTCTGCATGAAGGATCTTTCACCCGAAACGGTCCTCTCAGCGTTAAAATCAGCTAATATCCTGTAAAATAAAGCCATTACAATCCGGAGTACCCGTCTATGCCCTATCCCCGCTCAACCCTGATAATCTCGGTCTACAAAGATACCGAAGCGCTCGGGTTCATTCTCGATAGCCTCGAACGCCAAAGCGTCGCACCCGATGAGATCATCATTTCCGAAGACGGGGATTCAACCGAAATGGCGGAATTCGTGGCGGCACAGAAAGGGCGTTTTCCCCATCTGGTGCACCTGACCCAACCCGATGAGGGATGGCGTAAAAACATTGCGATGAACAACGCGATCAAAGCCGCACGCCATGAATATCTGATCTTCATCGACGGGGACTGCGTCCCCTACAGCACCTTTATTCAGGGACACGTCGAAAACGCGCGCAAAGGGGTCGTCCTGTGCGGGAAACGTTTCGAACTCGGGCCCGAATACACGGCCAAAATCAAACAGCATACCCTCCCCTTCGCACAGCTTGAAAAACATTTCCTCTGGCATTTACCGTGGATGGTCAAAGACGGCGCCCGACATGTTGAAGAAGGTTTTTATTTCTCCTCCGGAAGCCTGCTGAGCAATGTCACCAAACGCTACGTCCGCTACATCATCGGCTGCAACTTCTCCTGTTTCAAGGAAGACATGCTTAAAATCAACGGTTTCGACGAAACCTACCGTCTCCCTTCGGTAGGAGAAGATATCGACCTGGGATGGCGTTTCCGCGGTTTGGGAATCGAGCTGAAATCGTGCCGCAACAACGCCTGCATGATGCACCTATGGCATAAAAAACGCTTTGCCGAAGAAGAAGGGATCATCAACAACCGTATTCTAAAAGCAAACTTCGATGAAAACCGCTTCGTATGCAAAAACGGAATTAACAAGGAGCCGTAATGAAAGTATTGTTGTTGGCCGGAGGGCTTGGAACCCGACTAAGCGAAGAGACCGATATCCGCCCCAAACCGATGGTAGATATCGGGGGGAAACCCATCTTGTGGCATATCATGAAACTGTACAGCCATTACGGATTCAACGACTTCGTTATTTTACTCGGCTACAAGGGCTATTACATTAAAGAGTATTTCGCCAACTATTTTCTGCATCAAAGCGACGTTACCCTGGACATCCAGACCGGGAAGATGGAAATACTCAATAACTCCAGCGAACCGTGGAAAGTCACACTCCTCGATACGGGACTCGACAGTATGACGGGTGGACGCGTCAAGCGGGCGCAATCTTTTGTCGGCGACGAGCCTTTTATGCTGACTTACGGAGACGGCGTAAGCAACATCGACATCAAAGCCCTAGTCGAATTTCATAAAGCGCACGGTAAAGCGATGACAATGACCTCCGCTCAACCGGAGGGTAGATTCGGAGCGCTGAACATCGCCGAAAACGGAGAGGTCACCCATTTTCTCGAAAAACCCAAAGGAGACGGCGGTTGGATCAACGCCGGATTTTTCGTCTGCGAACCGAAAGTTTTCGATTACATCACCGAAGGCGACGGCACCATTTTCGAACAGGCGCCGCTTCAGAATCTCGCCCGTGACGGAGAGATCTATACTTTCCAACATGAAGGCTTCTGGAAACCGATGGATACTCTCAGAGACAAACAAGAACTCCAAAAGCTCTGGGACACCAAAAAAGCACCGTGGAAAGTATGGTAGTGGAGAATCTATTCGGCGGCGTCTACCGGGGAAAAACCGTTTTTGTAACGGGTCATACGGGATTTAAAGGCAGTTGGCTCGTCTTCTGGCTTAGACGGATGGGGGCCAATGTCGTCGGTTACTCCCTGCAACCTCCAACGGAGCCCAACCACATTACGCTCTTGTCTCCGGACATCCAATCAATTCTCGGTGACATTCGCAATCTCGACCATCTAGACCGTACATTGAAAGCTCACCGTCCCGATATCGTTTTTCACCTTGCCGCGCAGCCTCTTGTACGACTTTCCTATGATAACCCGATCGAAACGTACGAAACAAATGTCATTGGAACACTCAAAGTCTTTGAATCGTGCCGAGCCAACGGTATCAAGGCAATCGTCAATATTACCAGCGACAAAGCATACGAAAACAGAGAATGGGTATGGGGATACCGCGAAAACGATCCGCTGGGAGGATATGATCCGTATAGCTCTTCCAAAGGGTGCGCCGACATTCTGGCGAATTCGTACCGGAATTCGTATTTCAACCCGGCGGAATACGGGAAATCCCACCATACCCTCCTTGCTTCCTGCCGTGCAGGAAATGTCATCGGCGGCGGCGACTGGGCGAAAGACCGATTGATGACCGATATCATCCTCGCAGTCTCCCAGAAACAGAAAGTCAGTATTCGGAATCCGAACGCGACGCGCCCGTGGCAGCATGTTCTCGAACCGCTCAGCGGCTATCTGGCGGTTGGACAAAAACTGCTGGAGGGAAAAGCGCAATTCGGGGAAGCATGGAACTTCGGTCCCAGCGACGAGGGAAGTATCACCGTCGAACAAGTCGTGAAAAACGTGAAAAAGCACTGGGATGCAATCGATTATGAAATTCATCGGGATCCGAAAGCTCTTCACGAAGCGAATCTCTTGAAACTGGACTGTTCGAAAGCGCATATCCAGCTCAAATGGCAGAATGTATGGGACAGCGATACGACTTTCGAAAAAACGGTTTTATGGTACAAAAAGTTTTACGAAAACGGCCAAACGCTTACGAATGACGATTTGGAAACCTATATTGCCGATGCGAAAAAGAAAAAAATCGAATGGGCCCTCTCGTGAAACTGCTGGACACCCCGATCGACGGTCTGAAAATATTCGAACCCAGGCTTTTTGAAGACGTGCGGGGGCGTTTTATCAAAACCTTTTCGGACGGCTTTTTCCGGGAAAACGGCCTGAATATCGAAATCCGGGAGAGCTACTATTCGGTTTCGCACCGAAACGTTATCCGCGGAATGCATTTCCAGACTCCCCCTTACGACCACATCAAGCTGGTATACGTCCCTCACGGTGCAATCAGGGACGTCGTGCTGGACATACGCAAAAACTCTCCCACGTACGGACGCTTCTATGCACTGGAACTGTCCGGGGAAAACGGTCGGATCCTTGTCATCCCAAAAGGGTTGGCGCACGGTTTCAAATCGCTGCAAGACGATACGAACGTCACCTATCTGCAAACTTCCGTTTACGCGCCCGATCACGACGCCGGAATACACTACGGCTCGTTCGGGTTCGACTGGGAGTGTTCCGATCCTAAAATATCCGAAAGAGATCTTTCCTTCCCTTCGCTCAATGATTTCGAAACTCCGTTTACGTATGGAGAAGGGTCATGAAAATACTCCTCACCGGGGCAACGGGATTCATCGGAAAACACTTAAGCAAAAAACTCATTGAAGCCGGTCATACGGTCCATGCGATCATTCGAAATTCAAGCGACCGCCAGCGTTTGGACCCGATGCTAAACGTACATATTCACGATGAAACGGTTGCCGACCTCATCGGTTATTTCGAGCGTGAACGGTTCGACGGGGTTATCCATCTTGCTTCGTTGTTCCTTGCCGCCCATTCGGCAGACCAAATCGAAAAACTGATCGCTTCGAATGTCACATTCGGAACGTTACTGCTCGAAGCGTCCAAAACGTCAAAAGTCAAATGGTTTATCAATACGGGAACCTTTTGGCAGCATTATGGTGACCGTGACTACGATCCGGTCAATCTGTATGCGGCCACCAAAGAAGCGTTCGAAAAAATAGCCGCCTACTATTCCGAAACATCGGACCTAATTTTTACAACACTCAAACTCAACGATACGTTCGGCCCCGATGACACCAGGAACAAAATATTCACGTTGTGGGACAAAATTTCTCGGACAGACGAAATACTGGAAATGTCCGGCGGTGAACAGCTCATCGACATCAGTTACATCGACGACGTCGTCTCAGCATATCTTAAACTGACCGAACATCTCTCTTCTGAACATGCGAACGATTTCAAAGATTCGACCTTTGCCGTCATGTCCGCTCACCGGATGAGCCTCAAAGATTTAGCCGGCGAGTTTGAAAAAGCGACACATAAAAAACTCAATATCGCATGGGGCGCAAAACCTTATCGCGAAAGAGAAGTGATGATCCCCTGGACCGGGGGCAAACCTGTCCCGGGATGGGAATCTCATCACACCCTGCACGAAGCAATACAAAAAACATCGGGAGCAATACCATGACTGAAGCGGAAAAACTCAAACAAGAAATTCTTCAAAAAACAAAAGAGTACTACGAACTTTTTCACAAGCCCGCACAGACAAAACCTTTCGTGGCCGGTAAAAGCCGCGTAAACTATGCCGGTCGCGTATTCGACGCGCAGGAGATGATCAATCTGGTTGACAGTTCCCTGGATTTTTGGCTCACCTACGGAGACTATTCGAAACAGTTTGAAAAAGAACTCGCCAAATATCTGGGCGTACGGTGGGCTTTCCTGGTCAACAGCGGGAGTTCGGCAAACCTTTTAGCCTTTTATGCCCTAACATCGCCTCTCCTCGGAGAGAGACAAGTCAAACGGGGAGACGAAGTCATTACCGTCGCTGCCGGGTTCCCGACAACGGTAGCCCCGGTCGTCCAATACGGCGCCGTTCCGGTTTTCGTGGACATGGAACTGACACATTTCAATATCGACGTCAACGAACTGGAAAAAGCGCTCAGTCCAAAAACAAAAGCCGTAATGATCGCCCATACTCTGGGGAATCCGTTTAACCTGCGTGCCGTCAAAGAGTTCTGCGACAGACATAATCTCTGGCTGATCGAAGACAACTGTGACGCTCTGGGTTCGACATACGAGGGAAAACCGACCGGCACGTGGGGGGATATCGGAACATCAAGCTTCTATCCTCCACATCATATGACGATGGGAGAAGGGGGAGCAACCTACACCGACAACCCTCTCCTTAAAAAAATCATGCTCTCGATGCGCGACTGGGGACGCGACTGCTGGTGTGAAAGCGGAATCGACAACACTTGCGGATGCCGGTTTACCCAGAGTTTTGGAACACTGCCGCAAGGATATGATCACAAATATGTGTACAGCCATTTCGGCTTTAATCTGAAAGTCTCGGACATGCAAGCCGCCGTCGGTGTGGCTCAACTCCAGAAATTCCCCGCATTCGTCGAAAAAAGAAAAGAAAACTATGCCAAACTCTACCATGCTCTACGTGACGTCGAAGAATTGATCCTGGTCTCGGCACAGAAAAATTCCGATCCCAGCTGGTTCGGGTTCATGATGACCCTTAAAGACGGGGTAAAATTCACCCGGAACACTCTGGTGGAACATCTTGAAAAAAACAACATACAGACCCGAAACCTTTTTGCCGGAAATATGCTCCGTCATCCCATGTTCGATCATCTGCAAAAGGGGGTCGACTACCGCGTTGTCGGCGATTTGCCCAATACCGACAAGATTATGAACGACAGTTTTTGGATCGGTCTTTACCCCGGGATGGCCGATGAAGCGATCGACTATATGAGTACGATAATACGGGAGTTTATTCATGGCTAATCCGAAAGTCTCCGTCTTAATTCCGGCCTACAACTACGCCCATTATCTGGGGGAAGCGATAGAGAGCGTTTTGGCGCAGACATACGGTGATTTCGAAATCATCGTCATGGACAACTGTTCGGAAGACAATACCGAAGAAGTGGTCCGAAGCTATACGGAAAAAGACGCCAGGGTCCTGTATTTTAAAAATTCGTCCAATATCGGCATGTACCGAAATTACAACCAGTCGCTTTTGTACGCTTCGGGCGAGTACATAAAATTTTTAAATGCGGACGATACTTTCGAACCTACTCTCCTGGAAAAATTCGTCAATGTGATGGAAAGCGATCCCTCCATTTCGGTCGTGACCTCTTACCGCAAACATTTCGGCTCAAAAAACGATATCCTGATCCCTCCGCACAAAGGACGGATCGAAGCACGCGAGGCGATCTTATCCTCGCTGCGTTATGGGAACTGGATCGGTGAGCCGACTACGGTTATGATCCGACGCGTAAACCTTAATCTGGGCCTTTTTGACATCTCGCTTCTGATGTTCGCAGACCAGGATATGTGGCTTCGGCACCTACGCGTAGGCGATCTTTACGTCATCGATGAGGTTCTATCGTCGTTTAGAATCCACGAGGAACAAGGGACCGTCCACCTCAACAGCGATCAGGGAAAACGCGCGTTCAATGCCTTGCAGTATGCCGAATATCGCCGGAATGCCATTCTCAATCATCGTTTCGGCTACGACCTCTACGCCGCCGATGTCCGCAGAAGCAGAAGAATCCTAAGAGATGCGTCCAAAAGCATCGTCAAACTGATCAAGAGACAACAAACATCCGACAACGCACTGATGTATCTCTACAGCCTGAAGTTTTTAACCCGTTTCTTCCGTGTCTGGTTAACGCCGGCACTGTTTTTATCTTTCATCGACACCCTGAAAGCGAAACGGAAAAACTTCAAACAAACCCATAATGAAGAATAGAGTCTTCGAACGGAAAAAATAACGTGAAAAATATCAATGAGCTGACTTCCACAGTCGATTTCTCGGTTTGCACGCTCGTTACCGATTTCGACGAGTACCGCGAAATGATCGCATCGTTTAACCGCGCCGGCTTCACCGATGCCGATACCGAGTTTTTGTACGTCGACAATTCAAACGGCAATACCGAAGACGGCTACAGCGGACTGAACAAATTTTTAAACCGTGCTTCCGGGAAATACATCATTATCTGCCATCAGGACATTCTTTTGAAGTTCGACGATGTCGGCGTGCTGAAGCAACGGCTCGCGGAAATGGACCGGCTCGATCCTGACTGGGCCGTTTTGGGGAATGCCGGTTACGGCGACTTCAATACCAAACTCTACCGGATTACCGATCCCTGGGGAGCCGATCAAAAAATCGGGACCCTCCCCGCGCGGGCCCGCAGCCTCGATGAAAATTTTCTCCTTGTCAAAAATGACGCAAACCTGGCACTTTCCCACGATCTCAAGGGATTTCACCTCTACGCCACCGACCTGTGTGCCCTTGCCGATATGCTCGGCTGGAATGCCTACGTGATCGATTTTCATCTTTACCATAAAAGCGGCGGCAACTGCAACGAAAGCTTTTTTGCGTCAAAAAACGCCTTCATGGACAAATACGCACGGATCGTCCGCCCGATGGCAATCCGCACTACATGCACCATGATGCTTATAACGAGTGCCCCCTTCCTCAACCGGATCATCAATAAAAAACTCTTCTACAGCATCCGAAAACGGCTGGACTCCCTCTTCCGATGAACAGCGTAGACGTCTCCTTTATCACCGTGAACTACAATTCTTCGGCCCATACGGCCGCACTCGTCGAAAGCATCCGTACCCATGTTTCCGATGGAACAACGTACGAAATCGTCATCGTCGACAATGCTTCCGAAGCCGAAGACTATAACCGTCTTCAGAGTACACTCGAAGGCTCGCCTTCGGTCAAACTCGTGCGCAACCGGATCAACAGCGGATTTGCCGGAGGAAACATGCTGGGCGTGAACGTCGCGTCGGGACGGTATTATTTCTTTATCAACAACGATTGCCTCCTCCTCAACGACGCCGCATCGCGGCTAAGGGAGTTTATGGAATCGCATCCCGATGCCGGGGCCCTGACCGCAAAAATCACTGATGAAAACGGCAATTTTTCCTCGTCTTACAAACAGTTCCCCTCGGTCGTCAAACAATGGTTCGGAAACTCCGCCCACCGCGTGCTCTCCAAAAACCGTTTCCCCAGTAATAAAGCACGGTTGGAACTCCCCACGCAAGTCGAGGTCATCAGCGGGTCATGCATGTTTTTCGATGCCGACGTTTTTTGCGCAATCGGGGGGCTCGATACCGTTTTTTTCCTCTACTGCGAAGAAGAAGACATCTGCAGACGTGTCTGGAACAGCGGTCGGGCGGTCTATTTTCTCCCCTCCGCCGAAGTATTCCACGAAGGGGGAGGAAGTTCGGGGAACAATCCCGCCCTCGAAAAAGAATTTTATATCTCCTACAATCTCCTCATCGACAAACATTTTCAGGGAGTGGCCCGGATACTGATCAAAACCGCCCTCTTTTTCAAACTGCTCCGCCGCACCGCTACAAAAAAACGGGGATGGGCGATATTTGCTTTTTTCCTGCGCGGGGCGCCGATCAAAGAGAGTTTGCGCTATAAACAGACCATACAGGCAAGCCGTCCATGATTCTACGATTATTTTCTTTTGATACCGTTCGCTCTTACCGTGAACAGTCGGCTCTGGCCGCGAATTATCTGCTTATCCTTTATGCTTTTTTGCTGCCGGTTGCACCCAAAGCGGCCAGCAAGGTTTTTATCGGCATTGCCGTTTTGATGCTGTTCAGCGGCGGGTTAAAGGAAAAATTTTTCCGCTCTCTCAAACATCCGGTGGTTCTCTCGTTTATCCTCTTTTATCTGATGCATGCTCTTTGGATGTTCGGGAGCGAGCACATTTCGACGGCCCTTTTCAAACTCAAAGAGTTCAAATACCTCCTTTACGTCCTAGTCATCACGATGATCCTGCAAAAAGGGTTCGTCTCTAAAATTCTCGGCGGGTTCATAGCCGGAATATCTCTGAGCGTACTGATCTCGCTTAGTATGTTTTCGGGCCTTCCGATCCTCGAACTTCTCCAGAAAATACCCCTCGTTACGGTCAATACGATTCATCCCAACGTTCCGTTCATGGTGAGTTACACCGCCTATAGCATCAGCCTCGTTCTGGTCGCCAATTTGATGCTGTATCGCCTATTGGTCCGTTCCGGCGAAATCTTCTACTTGCGGTTCTTGTATGCACTCATTTTCATCGGTACCAGCACTACCGTATTTCTCGTCGATTCCAGGCTCGGATACATCTTATACGGAATCAGCATCCTGTTTACGATCGCGTTTGCTTTCCGACGATATTTTTACCGGGTAGCCGCCGTCTCATCGCTGTTGGTGGGCACTACGTACGTACTGCTGTATTCCTATAGTCCGTCATTTGAGAGTCGGGTCGATACCATTGTCGACGACGCCCGTAACTCCATGAACGCTTCGTATAGCTCAGGAGGAGGCATACGGATCGGCTATTACGTTCACGGTTGGGAAGTGATTCGAAACAATCCGATTTTCGGGGTCGGCACGGGCGACCATCTCGCCGAGGTGATCGACGTCATCAACCGGTTCGAAAAGGATCCGGCCAACCGTGATGCGCTTAACTATAATTACAAAAGTGGAGATAGTGCAAGTTTTGACAGTGAATACCTCGATACCGTTGTCCAGTTCGGCATCGTCGGACTACTCGTATTTTTTAATATCGCCTATCGGCTGATTCGCGATCCCCAGCCGGACCCTTACCTTAAATACTTTCAATACCTGCTGGCACTCTCCATCGTGATGATTGCCGGGCCATCTCTGATTTTTATCCCTTCCGAAGTCGGAAAAGCACTGGTGCTGCTGGCAGCACTTAGCCTGTCGCATCCTATTGAGCAACGTTCTCGAGCGTAAGGATACCTACGCCAGACACCCGTTTATACAATGCATCACTTCTTCGACCTGAGGTTCATCCCCCTCGGCATTGAAAACGGCATGGTGGCGTCTGTCGATCGGCAGATAGCGGTAGGGGACGGTAAAGAAAAAGATCCCGACCGTCGGCGTGCCGGCGGCAATAGCCATGTTCCGGATTCCCGTATCGCCGCTTACCACCATGCGTGCTTTCCCCAAAAACGGCATCAACTCCTCCAGCGGCATCGGGTCGAGCTTGCGGACAGCCGGATACGCACGCAGGCTCTCCATCAGGCCATCGACTTTTTCGTAATCGCGTATCCCTTCGAGCACAACATGTTCGACATCGGGGTAAGCATCCGCCGATCGGGCGATCAATTCGGCGAAACGGTCCTGCGACCAGCACTTCCAACCCAGCGACGCGGTCGTAAAATAGACGATATAGGGGCGTTCCCGATCGGTTTCATAGGACGGATAGCCGTATTCGAGCACCTGTTTTTTCGGGGCACCGAGGATGTAAAGCATATGCAGCAGGGTCTCCACCTCGGGAACCAGATCCGAGCGGAGAACGGCGATATCGTAAAACAGGCTGTTTTTGAATTTGCGATAAGGGAATCCTATCTTCAAGCGCGCCTTGGTCATCATACAGATGATCCCGGACAAAGAAGTGTCGGCCATATCGAACACGATATCGTGTTCCCCGAGCGCTTTTATGTCACCCAGACGTTCGCCGTAGGTCGTTTTTTTGCCCTCTTTTTTCTTGTGTACTACGTGTACACGGTCGACGAGGTCCTCCGGTGCGCCGTAAGCGTAATTGTTCACGATGCTCAGCGTGATCTTCGCGTTGGGGAAAAACTCCCTCGCCTGAATCAAAAACGGCCGCAGGACCATCATATCCCCGATCGCCGCATGGCGGATCACCGCAATCGATCGAACCGATTCGGGCGACATCGCCGCCGCTCTCTCCCTGGCTTTACGGGTTGCCCATGCCCCTTTTTCATACCATAGTTTCATTGCTGCATCTCTTCAAAAATTTTTAACATCCGTTCAAACTGTTTGCTGCTTTCAAACACATCGAGCGCTTTGCGCTTCCCCTCCTGCGCAAGATCCCCCCGTAATTTCGGGTCGTCGTGCAGCCGCCGGAGTTTGAGGTTCAGATCCTGCGCGTCGAATGTGGTGAACAGCAGGCCGTTGAAGCCGTCGTCGATGATCTCCAGTGGCCCCCCGCTTCGGCTGGCGACAACGCAGATCCCGCACATCATGGCCTCGATCAGCACCAGACCGAACGTCTCTTTTTCGGTTGCCAGCACGACGACGTCGCACAACTGCATCATTGCCTGCGCCTCTTTCGTAAATCCCGTAAAGACCCCGACGTCGCCGTAACGCTCCTTCAAAGAACCCAGGTAGCCTTCATCCATCGCATGGCCGACAATCAAAGCCTTGGCATTCACCCCTTCCGTGTGCAGTGTCTCGACCGCCTCGAGGACCAGGTGCTGCCCTTTGGGGTGTTCGATACGCCCTACGATGCCGACTGTAAAAGCATCCTCAATCCCCAATTGCCGACGGCGCGACGCTTTTTCGTCCGCTCCGATCATCTGGGGCTGTTCCGCCCCGATATAGAGTACCTCGATACGCGGACGCACTTGGGAGGGGATGAATTTTTCGATCTGCGATTTAACCTGTTCCGTCACTGCCAGCATCAGATCGATATTTTTATAGATAAACCGGTGATAGAAGTCGTTTTTGAAACGGGTCATCGTCATGTGCCGGGACTGCACTACTTTGGGTTTTCGTTTGGAAAGCAGCTTGGCGGCGACCGCGAGAGGAAGGTCTTTCGTCCAGTGCAGATGCAGCACGTCAATCCCTTCATCGTCGATGATACGGGCCAGTTCCCGTGCCCCGATCCACGACAACAGGACGTTGCGACGTTTCATACTCACGTAGCGTTCCGGACCGTTCCGATAGTATTCTTGCAGTTTTCCTTTTTCGTTAATGACGCTGACACAGCGCCCCTGCAGATAGTGCGCCGCACGCATCATATAAAGTTCCAGCCCTCCCAGATCGGGGGAGAGGCACAGTTCGCAGATTTTTTTTCCCATGGCCCGCCATATTTGGATAAATTATAGGTGAAGATAATAACAAAGAAACCCTGAAAGTACCGATTTTGGGACTATTTAAGTTGATTTTGCATAAGATTATACATATGACAAAATATTAAAATTTACTTGATTTTTTATTTAAGCAATCATTAGAGTAATCACAGATTAATAATGTGGATGGATAAAGTTAATGACCAATATCATTTTATGTGGTGGCTCCGGGACACGTTTATGGCCGATCAGCCGAACATCGATGCCCAAACAATTTGTCAAATTATTTTCTAAACAGTCTCTTTTTCAACATACTCTTCAACGAAACGCTCAGGTTTGTTCCAATCAAATCATTGTCTCAAATTCAGAACAATATTTTATGGCTCTCGATCAATCAGATGAATTAGGATGCAAGAACAATCGTTATATTCTTGAACCGATGGGACGTAATACAGCTCCGGCCATCACGTTGGCATGCATGGCCTTAGAGCCTGAAGAAATTGTCCTTGTGACCCCTTCTGATCATCTTATAAAAGATATAGAAAATTACATTCATGCTATTAAACAAGCAGAAGAATATGCACGGAATAACTACTTAGTCACTTTTGGTATCTATCCAACTTTTCCAGAAACCGGGTTCGGGTACATTGAAGCTGACGGCGAAAATGTCAAAGCATTTCATGAAAAACCAAATTTGGTTACCGCTCAACAATATTTGGCAACAGGAAATTACTATTGGAATAGTGGGATGTTCTGTTTTAAAGCAGGTGCTTTTTTAGATGAATTAAATACATGGGCTCCTAATATTTATCATCAATGTGTACACGCGTATACCAATGCAATAAAAGAACCAATCATTCGTATTCGTTATGAAGATATGATAAGCATTTCCGATATCAGTATAGATTACGCAGTGATGGAAAAAAGTCATAAAGTTAAAGTTATTCCAAGCCAAATCGGTTGGAGCGACGTCGGAAGTTTTGATGCTCTATATCACGAACTTCCTACAGATGCAGATGGTAATACACTCGATGACAACTATATCGGATTCGAGAGTAGCAATAATCTTATTTTAAGTGATAATCGTCATATTTCAACAATCGATGTAAACAATCTTATCATTGCAGATACCGAAGATGCTCTTTTAATTTGTCAACGAGGCTCCAGTCAAAAAGTAAAAGATATCGTTGCTAGACTCAAAAATCAAAAAACTCAATTGCCTAATATTCATCTAACTACACATCGCCCGTGGGGAAGTTACACTGTTTTGGAAAATTCCGAAGGCTATAAGATAAAACGTATTGAAGTTAAACCTGGGAAACGGCTCTCTTTGCAGAAGCACTTGCATCGAAACGAACATTGGATAGTACTAAGCGGCATTGCCACTGTGACAGTAGGAGAGGAAACTTACAATGTACTTCCAAATGAATCCACTTATATTAAAGCGGGCGAGATACACCGATTGGCAAATGGAAGCCAAACTCCCCTTATCATCATTGAAGTGCAAGTAGGTTCATATACTGGTGAAGACGATATTATAAGATTAGAAGATGATTTCAATAGATAAATTTTCCCTTGTAGTTGAAAATACTCCCCTTATATCGATCGATTTTATTCTTGAACATTCAGGGAAATATATATTGGGGAAAAGGATTAATGCACCAGCAAAAGGGTATTATTTTACTCCTGGAGGAAGGATTTTCAAAAACGAATCCATTTCCGATGCCATCAGCCGAATCAGCACAAACGAATTGGGATTAACATTATCGAATCAAGATATCAAATTTCATGGCGTTTATGAACATTTTTATCAAGATAGTTTCATGTCATCAACAATAACGACCCATTACGTTGTATTGGCTTATCACGTATTACTCAGCAAACAACCGGTATTGCCGACGAGTGAGCATAGTGACTACCGCTATTTCAGACTAAATGATTTAATGACCCATCCAGAGGTTCATACTTATGTCAAAGATTATTTCAAGGAGAACATATGAGTCAATCAAAAATAGCTCTTATTACAGGTATAACAGGCCAAGACGGTAGTTATTTGGCTGAATTTTTGCTCAAAAAAGGCTATACAGTACATGGGGTCAAACGGCGATCTTCCCTTTTTAATACCGATCGGATCGATCATTTGTACCAAGATCCCCATGTAGATAATCAAAAACTTTTCCTTCATTATGGGGATATGACAGATTCCATGAATTTAACGCGAATCATTCAAGAAGTCCAACCGGATGAAATCTACAATCTAGCGGCTATGAGTCATGTTCATGTCAGTTTTGAAACGCCTGAATACGTTGCCAACGCCGATGGAACCGGGACATTACGTATCCTTGAAGCTGTCAAGCTGCTCGGCCTTACAAAAAAAACAAAAATCTATCAGGCCTCTACATCTGAGCTTTATGGAAAAGTTCAAGAGACACCTCAATCAGAGACGACTCCTTTTTATCCGCGTTCACCCTATGCGGTCGCCAAAATGTATGCCTATTGGATTACCGTAAATTATCGTGAAGCATATGGAATGTTTGCGTGTAACGGTATTCTTTTTAATCATGAATCTCCGGTGCGTGGTGAGACATTTGTAACCCGCAAAATTACCCGCGCCGCGTCAAAGATCGCCCTTGGGCTACAAGACAAGCTTTATTTGGGAAATCTTGATGCCAAAAGAGATTGGGGCCATGCAAAAGATTACGTGAAGATGATGTGGATGATTCTTCAGGCCCCAGAACCCGAAGACTGGGTAATTGCTACAGGACAAACGACTACAGTTCGCGATTTCGTTCGTATGGCATTTGGCTATTGCGGTATTCATCTCCGTTTTGAAGGTAAAGGTGTTAATGAAATAGGGATTATCGATTCTTTAGATTATAAACGTCTTGAAGAATTAAATCTTTCAGCAACCAACTTGTCACTGAATACTACGGTAGTAGCTGTAGATCCACGTTATTTTCGTCCTACAGAAGTAGATTTGCTGCTAGGCGATCCGACAAAAGCAGAACAGAAGCTTGGGTGGAAGCGTGAATATCATCTTCAGGATTTGATTAATGACATGATGGCATCGGATCTCAAACTGATGACCAAAGATGTTTATTTGCAAGAAGGCGGATACAAAATTATGAGTTATTATGAGTAAACATGGAAAAAACCAGTAAAATTTATGTTGCAGGCCATCGGGGTCTGGTAGGTAGCGCTATTGTCAAAAATCTTCATTCAAAAGGGTATTCGAATATTATTACCCGTACTCACGCTGAACTTGACTTAATGGATCAACGAGCAGTTGCAGATTTTTTTGAAACGGAAACACCCGAATATGTTTTTCTCGCAGCAGCCAAAGTAGGAGGTATTATCGCTAATAATACCTATCGTGCAGAATTCATTTTTGAAAATCTGACTATTCAAAATAATGTCATCCATCAAAGCTATCTCCATAATGTTAAAAAACTGATGTTTCTGGGAAGTACCTGCATCTATCCACGCGATTGTCCTCAACCGATGAGAGAAGAATATTTACTTACGAGCCCTCTTGAATATACTAATGAACCCTATGCGATTGCGAAAATCGCAGGAATCAAAATGTGTGAGAGCTACAATCTTCAATACGGTACTAATTTTATTAGTGTCATGCCTACCAATCTATACGGGCCAAATGACAATTTTGATCTCCAAAAATCTCATGTTTTACCTGCACTCATTCGTAAAATATATCTGGCTAAACTTCTCAGTCAAAACGAAGAACAAGCCATTTTAGATGATCTTCAAATGACAAGCATTAAGAGTGCCAAAGAGTATCTGAATGCATTCGGTGTCACCGGCGAACGTGTAGAAATATGGGGTAGTGGGAAGCCGATGCGTGAATTTTTATGGTCGGAAGATATGGCCGATGCCTGTATTTTTCTAATGGAGAACCGTAATTTCAAAGACACTTTCAGCTCAACATCCGAAATCCGTAATTCACATATCAATATCGGAACAGGAAAAGATATCAGCATTGCGGAGCTTGCAAAACAGATCCAAAAAATAATCGGATTTACGGGTGAACTTTATTTCAATGCCTCGAAACCGGATGGAACTATCAAAAAGCTGACAGATGTTTCCAAACTTCATGCACTCGGATGGAAACATAAGGTAGAATTGCATGATGGCATTACACAAATGTACCAATGGTATATATCTCAAAAAGGAAATAAAGCATAATGTATCTTTTTACCAGTGAAGTAGTCA
The DNA here is from genome assembly GCF_004347735.1 of Sulfuricurvum sp. IAE1. NCBI lineage: Bacteria > Pseudomonadati > Campylobacterota > Epsilonproteobacteria > Campylobacterales > Sulfurimonadaceae > Sulfuricurvum > Sulfuricurvum sp. IAE1. Next base: position 38,234 of record NZ_SLTI01000004.1, read on the forward strand.
GCCCGGGGCACCCGGACAAATGTGCCGATATTATCGCCGACAGCATCGTCGACCGCTTAATCATGGGCGATCCGAAAAGCCGCGTCGCCAGTGAAGTCTTCGTGGCCGGAAAACACGTCGTTATCGGAGGGGAAGTCACTTCCGCCGTTCAGCTGAGTACCAAAGAATATAAAAATATCGCCCTCGAAGCGCTTAAAAAAATCGGCTACAACGGCCACCCGCATTTTACCCGTGAAGAGTGTCTCCACCCCGACGAGGTTGAGGTACAGGTATTGCTGAACCGCCAGAGTCCGGACATCAACCAGGGCGTCGACCAAGAAGGCGGCGAAACGGGTGCGGGAGATCAGGGGATCATGTTCGGCTATGCCGACTGTGAAACCGCCAACTACATGCCAAGCGCTATCACCTATGCGCGGATGCTGATGGAGAAAGTCTACCATTATGCCCTGAACCACCCCCACAAGCTGGGTGTCGACATCAAAACCCAGGTCACGATGGACTACGGTAGAAAAGAGAATTTTGAAAACTGCCAGCCTCAGAAAATCCATACCATCGTCGTTTCGGCACCGTGCGTCAACACAATGAACATCGAGCAGGTCCGCGAGCTGATCATGGAACTGATCCTCGACACCGGTCTTCCGACGCAGCTTTTCGATCCGAAGGACTGTATTATTCATATCAATCCGACCGGCAAATACGTTTCCCATTCGAGCCTGCACGACAGCGGCCTGACCGGGCGTAAACTCATCGTCGACAGTTTCGGCGGATACGCTCCTATCGGCGGGGGTGCACAAAGTTCGAAAGACTATACGAAAGTCGACCGTTCAGGATTGTATGCCGGCCGCTGGCTGGCCAAACACATCGTTGCAGCCGGTCTAGCAAAAAAATGCGTCGTACAGATCAGCTACGCGATCGGCGTCGCCAAACCGACTTCGGTTGCGGTCGACACCTACGGAACCGTAGTCGAAGGGCTAAACGACGATACTCTTTCTCAATTCGTCATGGACAATTTCCCGCTGACACCAAACTGGATTACCCGCAAATTCGATCTTGACCACCCCAGCGAAGAGACGTTTCTCTACGCCGACGTCGCCAGCCGCGGACAGGTGGGCCAGAGCGACTATCCGTGGGAAAAACTGGACGAACTTGAAAAATTCGAAGCTCTCCGCTAAATGAAAATCGCTATTGCCGGGACCGGGTACGTCGGGCTCTCTAACGGGATTTTGCTCTCTCAGCACAACGAAGTCGTTGCGCTGGACATCATCCCTGAAAAAGTGGCTCTCATCAACAGCAAAAAATCGCCGATCGAAGATCCCGAAATCGAAGAATTTCTGCGTACCAAAAAACTGGATTTCAAAGCGACCCTTGACAAAACCGAAGCGTACGAAAACGCTGATTTCATCGTCATCGCCACCCCTACCGACTACGATCCCGAAACCAACTATTTCAACACCAAATCGATCGAATCGGTGATCGCCGACGTCCTTGGAATCAATCCGCAGGCCACCATGGTCATCAAATCGACCGTTCCCGTCGGATATACCAAAAAAATCCGGGAGCATTTCAATACCGAAAACATTATTTTTTCGCCCGAATTTTTACGGGAAGGCAAGGCGCTTTACGACAACCTTTACCCCTCCCGGATCATCGTCGGAGAACAAAGTACGCGGGCCGAACGTTTTGCATCGCTCCTTGCACAGGGAGCATTCAAAGCCGACATCCCGATCCTATACACCGATTCAACCGAAGCCGAAGCGATCAAATTATTCGCCAATACCTATCTTGCCATGCGTGTTGCTTTTTTCAACGAGCTTGACAGTTATGCCGAGAGCCATGGTCTGGACTCCCGTCAGATCATTGCGGGGATCGGCCTTGATCCCCGTATCGGCGATTATTACAACAACCCCTCTTTCGGGTACGGCGGCTATTGCCTTCCCAAGGATACCAAACAGCTTCTGGCCAACTACCGGGACGTTCCCAATAACCTGATCCGCGCGATTGTCGATGCCAACACGACCCGCAAAGACTTTATCGCCGAGAGCATTATCCGTAAAAATCCCAGAACCGTCGGGGTCTACCGTCTCATCATGAAAGCGGGATCCGACAATTTCCGTTCTTCCGCCATCCAGGGAATCATGAAGCGGATCAAAGCAAAAGGGATTGAAGTCATCATCTACGAACCGGCACTCGATGATGAAGAATTTTTCCACTCGCGGGTCGTCCGCGATCTCGATGAGTTTAAAAAACTCTCGGATGTGATCATTACCAACCGTCAGACAGATCTGCTCAGCGATGTGCAGGACAAAGTTTACACCCGCGATCTGTTCGGAAAAGACTAAAGGACATCAATGAAAATACTCGTAACCGGAACGGCGGGATTCATCGGAAGCCACTTGGCTTTAGCGCTTTTAGCGCGCGGAGACGAAGTCGTCGGGCTTGATAACATTAACGATTATTACGACCAGCGGGTCAAATACGGACGGCTGGTCCGCGGAGGCATTTTAAATGAGCTGGACGAAGGCCCTTCCATCGCCTACAATCAGCTGTTAAGCTCTTCGAAATATCCCGGGTACAAATTCATTAAACTCAACCTCGAAGATAAAGATTCGATGATGAAACTTTTCGAAACGGAAAAGTTCGACGCCGTCTGTAACCTCGCGGCACAAGCAGGAGTACGCTACAGTCTGAGCAATCCGCAGGTATACATCGACAGCAATATCGTAGGCTTTACCAATATTCTCGAAGCGTGCCGCCATCACGGGGTGAACAACCTTTGTTACGCCAGCAGCTCGAGCGTATACGGACTCAACGAAGAGCTGCCGTTCAGCACCGACCACAACGTCGATCATCCCATCAGCCTCTACGCCGCCAGCAAAAAATCCAACGAATTGATGGCCCATACCTATAGCCATCTTTTCGGTATACGTACGACCGGTTTGCGGTTTTTTACCGTCTATGGCCCGTGGGGACGTCCCGATATGGCTCTTTATCTTTTTGTCAAAGCGGCATTCGAGGGTGGCGTAATCGATGTCTTCAACAACGGCGAGATGTTCCGCGATTTCACCTATATCGACGATATCGTCGAGGGGATTATCCGCGTCATCGACAACCCTGCCCAATCCGATCCGGGATGGAACGGCAAAACCGGGCGTGCTTCCACTTCCTCGGCGCCGTATAAAATATACAATATCGGCAACAACAACCCTGTCCGGCTTATGGATTTCATCACGGCGATCGAGAACAAAATCGGAACGACGATCCGTAAAAACTTCCTCCCCATCCAGGCGGGAGATGTTCCCGCGACCTATGCCGATGTCTCCGATCTTATAGAGGATCTGGGTTACAAACCCGCCACTCCGGTACAAGAAGGGATCAACCGTTTCGTGGACTGGTATATGGATTTTTTCAATGTAAAGGTTCCAAAAGCATGAAAGACACCATCTGTGTAATCGGTTTGGGCTACGTGGGACTTCCACTCGCCCATGCCTTCAGCAGCCGATACAAAGTGATCGGATTCGACATCTCCCAATGGCGTATTGATGAACTTCAAAACGGCTACGACCGCACTCTCGAATTGTCCGAGGCGCAAGTGAAAGAAGCGCTCGCCAACGGCATGGAGTTCACGCTGGATATCGAGAAGATCAGACCATGTAACATCTATATCGTGACAGTCCCCACCCCGATCGATAAACACAAAAAACCCGATCTCACGCCCCTGATCAAAGCCAGCGAAACGATCGGAAAAGTTCTTAAACACGGAGACATCGTCATTTACGAATCGACCGTTTATCCGGGTGCGACGGAAGAAGACTGTGTTCCCGTTCTTGAAAAATTTTCGGGGCTGAAGTTCAATACCGATTTTTATTGCGGCTACTCTCCTGAGCGGATCAACCCGGGAGATAAAGAACACACCGTCACCAAAATCAAAAAAGTGACAAGCGGAAGCACCCCCGAGACTGGAAAAAAAGTTGATGCCCTGTATGCCAGTATCATCACTGCCGGAACCCATCTGGCCCCCACGATCAAAGTCGCCGAAGCGGCCAAGGTGATCGAAAACTCCCAGCGCGATATCAACATCGCTTTCGTCAATGAGCTTTCGATTATTTTCAACCGTTTGGGGATCGATACAAACGCCGTCCTCGAAGCCGCAGGAACGAAATGGAATTTTCTCCCTTTCAAACCCGGCCTTGTCGGAGGCCACTGTATCGGCGTAGATCCGTATTACCTGACCCACAAGGCTCAGGAAGTCGGCTATAATCCCGAAATCATCCTCGCAGGCCGCAGATTGAACGACAACATGGGTATTTATGTCGCCAACCAGGTCATCAAACTGATGATCAAAAAAGGGTATCGTATCGAAGGTTCCAGGGTTCTGGTCCTGGGGATCGCCTTCAAAGAAAACTGCCCCGACATCCGTAATAGCCGTGTCATCGACGTCATCACCGAACTTCGTGAGTTCGGATGCGTTGTAGACGTCAGCGACTATTGGGCCGATCCGGCAGATGTAAAACACGAATACGGGATCACGCTGGCCGAAAACGTCGACCCCAACACCTATGACGCAATTGTACTGGCCGTTGCCCACGAAAAATACAAAACCTACGAATTTGATGATGCTAAAGTCGTATTCGACATTAAATCGATCCTCAAACGCGCCGACGGCAGACTATGAACGAAACAAGCGATTTCACCATGAACGAAGCCAAACTGATCTCGATCTGCATACCGGCCTACAACCGTCCCGCCGAGTTATCCAGACTACTCGATTCCATTGATGCCGATGTGGACAGCGTAGAAATCGTTATTGCCGAGGACTGTTCTCCCAAACGCGAAGAAATCCGTCATGAGGTCGAAAAGTTCATGCAAAGTACCCGCTATGAAATCCGGTACTTCGAAAACGAAAAAAATCTTGGCTTTGACGGCAATCTCCGAAACCTTGTCGACCGGGCTGCCGGTACTTACATCATGTTTATGGGGGATGACGATTTATTCGTGCCTTCGGCACTCGATGAATTTATCGCTTTTCTCCAAGAGCATACCGATAAAAAATACATACTGCGTTCGTACCTTGTCCGGCACGAAAGTGGCCAAATCGAATATTTTAGGTACCTCCCCGCCACGACGGAATTCCTTCCCGATTCCGAGACCGTAGCCTGGCTTTTTAAACGAAGTGTCACAATCTGCGGTTTTACGATCGATCGGGAAGAAGCCCGAAAATATTCCACGTCCGATCTGGACGGTACCTTGCTTTATCAGGTCTATCTGATGGCTCAGGTATGTTTGCGCCATCCCTCCATCTATTGCGACATCCCGGTTGTGGAAATGGTTCAGACTTTTCGGAAGGACACCCCGATGTTCGGAAATTCCGAAGCGGAAAAATCGCGTTACACCCCAGGCTCGGTCAGCGAAGACAATTCCATCAATTTTTCAAAAGCCTATTTCGAGGTAACACAATATCTCGACGCCCGGCACGGAACGGATTTGACCCGGCGAGTGCGGGAAGATCTGTCCAAGTATTCTTATCCGTTTCTTTCGATTCAGCGCAAACGGGGGATTAAAGCATTTTTACACTATGCGGGCAGGCTCGAAAACGAATTGGGCTTCGGATGTACGAAATATTTTTTCTTATACAAATGGGCGCTTGTCATATTGGGAGAAAAATGGTGCGATAGAACCATCACGTTTATCAAAAATATTGTCGGTCACACACCGAAACTTTAAAGGAAAGCATCATGAAAAAAGCTTTAATCAACTTGCTACTAAAACTTGCAGGATTACTCAATAAAAACAAAACCTATAATATCAGTATTGGAAATGAAAAACTTATCGTAAACCTGGGTTGCGGGATGCATTGTCTCAAAGGATGGCTCAATATCGATGGCTCGCTGACGTCGCTGCTTGGTACAAACAATACATTTTTAAACAAACTGCTGTACAGGCTTGCCGGTTCGTCGCAATATTACTCGTTTGAAACTTTCAATGACGTAATTGTCACAAAAAAATTGCGCTGGTATAACCTTGTCAACGGTATCCCACTGGAAAACGACTCTGCCGATGTCGTTTTTACAAGCCATTTTCTCGAGCATCTAAGCAAAAGCGACGGCTACCGTTTTCTCGAAGAGTCGTTTCGGGTGCTTAAACCGGGCGGACTGATCCGAATCGCCGTCCCCGATCTCGAAATCGCCATCCAAAAGTTTAATAACGGTGAAATCGACCAAACACAGGACCTTTTTTTTTACACAAGTGAAGATTGCGACTTCTCCGCCCACAAATACAACTATACTTTCGGAACCCTCAAAGAAAGACTTCAAAAAATAGGCTTCTGTGACGTTACCAAACGCAATTACCAGGAAGGTGACTGCCCGGATATCGATTATCTGGATGTATATCCCGATCATTCTCTATACGTCGAAGCAAGAAAAACAATCTAACACTACCAAAAGGTCAACTCATGCATACATACAATTCGCTCAAAAAAATAATTAAAAGTAATGAACTTCTTTATTCTTTCTACCAATCAATACGCTATCCAAAAGCTGCAAGCGTTAAAAATCTTTTTCAAAAAGTCAATAAAAAAATTACCGTTGAAAATCTTAATGGATTTTACTTCGATGGCAAAGATAGCTGGGTTAGAGTTTACGATAATTTAGAATTCCTGTACGTTAATAGTCAATTAGGTGGATTATTGGAACTTGAAAAAAAAACGGGTTTTGAAACTGCACAAATAAAGCTATTGGAAAAAAATTTCCACGATGGTGATATATTTGTAGATATAGGCGCCAATTTTGGCTTATATAGTATTTTTGTTGAAAAAAAGTTTCCAAACTCGTCGATACATGCTTTTGAACCCGTACCCGAAACCTTTACAATTCTTCAAAAAAACATAGCCCACAATCTTTGCTCGCATATTGCTATCAACAATATTGGACTTTCCAATAAAAATGATATTTTAAAGTTTACGTGTGATAAATATGCAGGTAATCATATCGTCTTAGATCCCACAGATCAAGACGATACTGTATCCATCAATGTCATCACACTCGACGAATATGCAGAAAAAAACAATTTATCCAAAATTGACTTTATTAAATGTGACGTTGAAGGTGCAGAATTATTTGTACTCCAGGGAGCGACTAAAATAATTACTCGAGATCACCCAATTATTTTGATAGAAATACATAATAATTGGACTCAAAGATTTAATTATACGACCAATGATGTTATCAATTATCTAATAAGTTTCGGATATAAAATGAAAATGATTGATTATAAAACAAGAACCGTAGAAGAATACGATCCATTCAGGCAAGCTGAAATATATGATTATATTTTTTATAAAAATGACATAATTTTATAAATATAAATGCAAAAAACACCTCTTCGCTTCCTACGTAAGAATAAAGAGTTTCTTTCAACAATATCGTATCAAATAACTTTGTTGATTGGTTCTCTCCTTCTGCTGAAGCTGCTTGCGTATGTTCTTTCGCTTCAAAATTACGGTTATTACTCTCTTATCACTTCTATTCTTGCTTTAATATTTGTATTTCCTTTTGGTGTTTTTTTACAGGGGGTTGGAAGATATGTATCAGTGTATGACAACAAAAACCAAAGCCGAGAATTTTTCACAATTATTCTAGTATTGTTTGTTATCGCAGTTATTTTTGTAGCAACCATCGCTCTATTACTACATAATGTTCTCTCTTTTAAGAAAACCTGGCATATGCTTTATCTGTATGTGCTTTTTTTAGCAATCTCAGAAATCTTTAAAAGTTTATTTTCTGCTATCAATAATGCCAAAAGGCAACGCAACAATTTATTCATCGCATCGATAATTGAATATACCGCAAAACTGAGTTTGATATACGGTAGCTATCTATACATCGATACTGCAATTGAAAAAATTATTTTGGCTTTGATCATTAGCAACGTGCTGGCTATATGCATAATGATTTCTAAAAACCTTAGTCTTTTCACGATAGATGCTTTTGCATATCAAAAAGCAAAAATAATAATTGTTCGCATCTGGCTTTTTTCATATCCGTTACTAATCTGGGCATTCTTTACATGGCTTAGAGATATGTCAAATAGATGGTATCTTGATTATTTTTGGGATAAAGAAAAAGTCGCATTATTTACTATGCTCGCTTCTATTGCGCTTATAATGCCGACTGCCCTTCAATCGTTAATAGGCAGTTTTTTTTTACCTATTCTTTACCAGAACCATAACACGAATAAAAACTTTATCAATACTTTTTCAACTATTGTATTGCCGACGATTTTCATACTTTTGTGCATAGCTTCAGTATTCGTCTATGTATTTAAACATGAAATTATTTTATTGATTGCGGACTCCAAATATCTAGAACTCTCATGGATGTTACCATGGATGTTCATTATCTATAGCTTTTATATTATTTCCACTCTGGCTTCATATGAACTTTTTGTCCATAAGGCAACAAAAAAACTAATAATTTCTTCTACTTTACCAGGGGTTATTTCAATAACATTTGGGTATTATCTTATTAAAGTAAATGGGTTAGAAGGTGCTCTATACAATTATGCCATCACATATCTAAGTTTTTCAGTATTGACTTTTTACGCAGTGCTTAAACATCGAAGAGGAATAAATGATAAAAAAAATTTACCAAAAAATTAATTATTTATATAAATGCTATATTTTAAAAGATAAGTTAACATTGGCTTATGATCAATGGGTTCACGACAATGCCGAAAATACCCTGCGATTGGATTACCCATTGAATCGTAATTCTATTGTCTTTGATGTCGGAGGATATCAAGGAGAATTCGCTGAAAAAATTTATGAAAAGTTTGAATGTACTGTGTATGTTTTTGAACCCGTTACAAAATTTTATGAAATCATTCAAAAAAAATTTGACGGAAATAAAAAAATACATACGTTTAACTTTGGTCTATCTGATACTAATACATCTTTCGAAATCAGTGTCGCAGATGACGCTTCGTCCATCTACAAAAAAAATGATTTGTCAGAAGTGATAAGATTAGTCAATATAACTGATTTTATCGCGCAACATAATATAAAATATGTAAATTTACTCAAGATAAATATCGAGGGTGGTGAATTCGAATTACTTCCCGAAATGATCCGTACAGGATTTGTAGAATCTATTGATAATATTCAAGTTCAATTTCATAATTTTATAGCTGATGCAGAAGCAAAGAGACAAGCAATCAGAAAAAATTTATCTAAAACCCACCATCTGACATACGATTATTATTTTATTTGGGAAAACTGGGAAAAAAACAATTAATCTGTCATCTCTTTTATTAGGTATTTCACATGATCATTAGTAGGATTAGCGGTGGCCTTGGAAATCAGATGTTCCAATATGCTATTGCAAAAGCGATTGCCACAAAAAATAATGATATTTTTAAACTCGATATTTCATTTTATCCGAAGCAATCACTCCGACGATACGAATTAAATCGTTTTAATATACAAGAAACCTTGGCAAACGAAAGCGAATGCATCGCCTTACGGGGAACCGAAAACATATTTTATAAAATCAAAACCAAGCTTGGTTGGAACATCAAACGTCCGGTTTACTACAAATATGAGCATCATATTATGCTGTTTGATCAAGAAATTTGGAATAGTTCAGGAGACATGTATGTCGATGGATTTTGGCAAAACGAAAACTACTTTAATAATATTCGAAACGAATTATTAAAAGATTTTAAACCTCGTAATCCTATCAGTATAAAAGCAGAGTGCCATCTCAACAATATAAAAACCATGGAAAGTGTAAGCCTTCATATCAGACGTGGTGATTATGTACTCGATCAAAACACAAACGATGCTCACGGAACATGTTCCATAAACTATTATTTTCAAGCTGTAAAATACCTAGAAACATTGTTAACGTCTCCCCATTATTTTATTTTTTCGGATGATATTCAATGGTGCAAAGAGAACTTCTCCTTTTTGAGCAACAAAACCTTTGTAGACGATACCGAAAACGCGATAGATGATTTAGTATTAATGAAAAATTGCAAACATAACATCATCGCAAACAGCACCTTCAGCTGGTGGGGAGCATGGCTCAACGAAAATGATCAAAAAATTGTCATTAGCCCAGTTGAATGGTTCCAAAAAGCAGAATGGAAATCTCTCAACCCGGCACCTGCATCGTGGATTAAATTGTGAAAATCGCGCATCTGGAACTGATGCTGTTTTTTTTAACGGCATTCGTCTGTATCTTTTTATTTTTGTACGACGTCTACGTCGATATTTCAATTACCTTTGCCCTTCTTGTCTCGATCGTCGTGTATCTTTTTACTTCCCCTACAATGAAGGGGAGAAGTTTTTCAAAAATCGTCATGATCGTTTATCTCGCCCCGTTTGTCCATCTTTATGAATACCTGATTTATGGATACGACTATCGTGAGCATGCTTTTGGGCTGCTCATGTCGAATTCATACTCATTTGTCCAACCGATCATCGAAACGATGGGGTTACTGGCGGCGACAGGCGCATTGGGACTGCTCATCGGTTTGATCAGCGGAGGGAAATTTCCCGGACGGTCCACTCTCCCCTCCCAAAGTACGTATCTCCCCCTGTCGATGAGAGGATTTTGGTTCTTTCTTCTGCTATCTTTGTTCTTTGCCTTTATCGACAAACCGACGCAAACGATAACCGAAGCCGCATATACCGCTTCGCTCAACCTGCTGCAGCAGGCGGGGATATCGTTTAACGGGGCATGGCAGATGAGCTATATATTACTTGCCGCCGCTTACATCGACAGCGTCCTCAGCCGAGACCGCACCAAAACTTATTTGTTTGTCGCCGTATTGATACTGGAAACTTACTGGCAGTTCAGCACCGGCAATCGCGAAATTATCGGTTTTTACCTCTTTTTACTCCTGATGAACGCTTATCGTATCCGCCGTACGAAACAAGCGGTTTTTCTGTTTCTTGCGGCGGTCTTCCTGCTCCTGGTATCCCAAATAGTCGGCGTAATGCGTTCAATGGCAACGGACAAAGACTTAGTCGAAATGGCGGCGACAATGTACGAGAACGTATATTTCGACCGAATGCTGCAAGGAACATGGAGCGCGGTTTGCCTCACTCCCCTTTCGGTCGCCGGAGATTACTATTACGGCCTTTTGGATTTCAAATACGGTTCGACGTACCTCGACTACATTCTTTCGCTTCCTCCTTCGTTCCTAGCCGATATGCTGGGCTACATACGGCCAGTAAACGGCTTCGCGGGTCCTGCATGGGAAATGCGCTACGGAATCGGCGGCACCCATGCCCTGGTCGTTCCGTTTATGAATTTCGGGATCATGGGGGTATTCGGGATCATGTTCTTATACGGTCTGCTGCTCTCCCGTATCGAAGCGAAACTTGCCGCTAACAATTTTTACAATCTGCTGTTGATCGGTGTATTCGCACTGAATATCCTTTTTTGGTTTTGGTACGGGGAAATGTATATGATACGGGGGCTGATGGCTTATGCGTTTGCGGCTTTATTGTATTTTATAGCCGTGAAGGTCCAATGGAGATGGAAAGCAAGATGAAAATTTTGGTCGTTGCCGACGGAATCGGCGAAGAAATTTACGACAGGGCTTTTTACGAAGCACTTTTGGAACTGGGCCACGATGCCCATCGTTTTACATGGAAAGAATACTATCGCCACTACCAGTATCCCAACCGTTTCGACACCGACGGAAACAGCATCAAATCTCTCTATTACCGGATTCAAAATCGCTTCATTACCGGACCGGTGACCGCGAAGATCAATTCTGATCTGATCAAACGCTGTAAACAGCTTCATCCCGACCTTGTTTTCATCTATCGCGGAACGCACATCTACCCTTCGACAATACGTGACATCCGCAAAACCGGGGCGCTTGTTTTCGGCTACAATAATGACGATCCTTTTTCCCCCGAATATCCCCGCTACTTCTGGCGTCATTTTAGACGTTCCATCCCCTTTTACGACCACATTTTTGCGTATCGCTGGAAAAACATCGACGATTATCACCGTATGGGTTATCGCAAAACTTCCCTGTTGCGTTCGTATTACCTAAAAAAGAACAATTTTCGATCGGATGCCGTACAGCCGGCCTATGCGTGCGATGTAATCTTCATCGGCCATTTTGAAAACGACGGAAGGGATTTGGCTATCAAGGCGCTACTCGATGCCGGGGTCGATCTGAAACTGTTCGGTACAGGATGGGAGACATCCGACCTTCACGATTTTTTCGTTCAACGGTTCGGTGCCATCAAACCGCTTTATCACGCAGAGTACAACAAAGCGCTCAACAGTGCAAAAATTGCGCTAGTCTTTCTGTCCAAGCTAAACAATGACACCTACACCCGAAGATGTTTTGAAATACCCGCAACCGGAACAATGATGATGGCCGAATACACCGCCGATTTGGCCGGTATGTTTGAAGAAGGCAAAGATGCGGAGTTTTTTCGGAATCATGACGAACTCGTTGAAAAAGTGCTCCGCTATATTCGGCATCCCGAACGGATTTCCGAAGTTGGCTCCACCGGTTATGCACGGCTACTCGCCGACGGGCACGAAGTAACCGACAGGGCAGCCAGCGTGGTCGAACAATATTATCAATGCAAAGGGATCAACTAATGTGCGGAATCTGCGGTGCTTATTCGCATCATGAAAACATTCGACCCGATCGGCTTCGTGCAGCCATCAATACGTTCAGTCCCAGAGGACCGGACCACCAGGAAACATGGAGTCAGGATAATGTCGGTTTAGGACACGCACGCCTGGCGATTCTCGACCTTGATGCCAAGGCCAATCAACCCATGACGTCACGATGCGGCCGCTACGTTATCGTATACAACGGCGAAATCTATAATTTCCAGGACATCAAAAACGATCTCGCAGGCGAATCCATCCCGTGGCACACCCATTCCGACACGGAAGTCATTCTGGAAGCCTACAAAAAATGGGGCACGGAATGCCTGAACCGATTTAACGGCATGTTTGCTTTTGCAATCTGGGACAAAAAAGACCAACAGCTTTTCTGTGCACGCGACAGAATGGGGAAAAAACCCTTTTATTACGCCCTCAACGAAAACGGTTTTTATTTCGCCTCACGCCCTTCCGCGCTGTTCGAAATGGACACTATTTCCAAGGAGATCGACCTTCAGGCTCTTCGGATCTATTTCGAAATCGGATACATTCCCGGAGAGCTGTCGATTTACCGGGCGGTCAAAATGCTTCCACCCGCCCATTATCTGATCTTCAAAAACAAAACGGTCAAACAAACCCGATATTGGGATTATCGCCAGATCGAACCCGATCCATCGATGCTGGACTGTTCCGAAGACGAGTTGCTGGACGAACTCGACGAGTTGCTGGTTTCCGCCGTCAAATACCGTCTGATTGCCGATGTTCCGGTCGGTACTTTCTTATCGGGAGGTATCGACAGTTCCCTCGTCACGGCAATCGCTGCAAAACTGACATCGCATCCCCTCTCGACCTTTTCGATCGGATTTAACGAACCCCGGTGGGATGAAAGTGTCCATGCCGCGAATGTCGCACGCCATCTCAAAACCAACCATTTCACGGAGACGCTTGATATCGCAAACCTCATCGATCTCATGCCTACATTCGTTCAAAACTTCGATGAACCTTTTTTTGACAGCTCCGCCTTTCCGACCATGGCGGTCTCACGGCTTGCACGTCATCACGTCACCGTATCACTGACCGGTGATGGAGCCGACGAACTATTCGGAGGATATCATTATTACAATATCGTTGACAAACTCCAGCCGTTTTACCGATTTCCCAAGCCGTTGCGTTCACCGTTTGCCCATATCGTCGGCATGATACCGTCTCACAAATTCAAGCTCCTCTCCAAAGCACTCCAACAAGAAGACCTGGCGGCGGCATTTGCTTTTTCGCGAAGCATTTCAAAAGACTTTAACGGCGTACTCGATGACACGGTTCTCAAACAAACATCGAGCATACGCGACTTTTTCTCGCACGCCTCGGCCGAAATGCCCGGCCGACTCGACCCGATCGAGCGGTCCATGCGACTGGATGCGTTTTTTACACTGCCCGACGACTATCTCCAAAAAGTCGATATCGCGAGCATGGCTTTTTCGCTCGAAACCCGTTCGCCTTTTCTTGACTACCGCATCGTCGAATGGGCGGCACGTCTTCCAAGCCGTTTCAAAGTCCGCAACGGGGTTAACAAATACCTGCTGCGAAAACTTGCCTACCGATACGTACCACAGGAAATCCTCGACCGTCCGAAACAGGGCTTCGGAGTCCCGGTGGGCGACTGGATCAAAAAAGATCTGGCCGGCCATTATCAGCAATTGTTATCCGATTCAACTGCTCCTCATCTGAATAAACATAAAATACGCGAACTGCTGGAGATCCACACAAGCGGAAAACGGGACATTCATCCGTTGCTATGGGCTATTTATACTTATTTACTGTGGGAGAAACATTATGATTAAACAATGGGCTTTGGATGTCTTGTGCTGTCCGAAATGCGCGGGAGCACTAGCGACTGCCGAAGAAGGGGTACGATGCGAAAAATGCGGCAAAACCTATCCCTACGAAAACGGTATTCTCCGTTTCGTCGAGATGGATAATTATGCCGAAAGCTTCGGATTTCAATGGAATCACTTCAAAAAAACACAGCATGATTCCGCAAACGAATACGCTCATTCGACCCGCCGCTTTCTCGCCGAAACCGGATGGAATGAACAGGATCTTGCCGGCAACACCGTACTAGACGGAGGATGCGGCAACGGCCGTTTTACCGAAATAGCTCTCAGAATGGGCGCCAAAGTCATCGCACTCGATCTTTCCAACGCGGTCGAAACCTGTTATTCCAATATGACCGAAGCAGGTTTTACCAACGAAAATTTTCTGGTTGTTCAGGCCTCATTTTATGAAATGCCGGTCAGGGAAAAAAGTCTGGATAAAGCGTTCAGTCTGGGTGTTTTGCAACATACCCCCAATCCCCGTCTTTCGCTCGAAAAAATTGCATCCCTCGTAAAACCGGGTGGAGCAATCGCATTTTGGGTATACGAAAAAAACTGGAAAATGTGGATGGATTACCGTTACTATTTTCGAACAGTTACCAAATATCTTTCTAAAAATGCCAATTGGAAACTAAGTCTTTTTTTGACCCATACGTTCTTTCCACTCGCCTGGGTCCTGAACAAATACCTCGGATTGCCGGGAAAAGTTATCAGCCGCGTATTTTTGCCGATCGCTTTTCGCCGCGTCCACTCGTCAATGGGATATGCCGATTCCAAGACATGGACTTTGCTGGACACGTTTGACAACCTTTCACCGCGATACGACCTGCCGATTTCCGAAAAAGAGATATTTCAATGGTTGGAAGCCTGCGGCTTCGGCGGCATCGTACGTCAGTCCACTCCGGGATTGGCCGTCAAAGCAACCAAAAAATGAAAAAAATCTTTATCAATGCTCTTTCTGCCCATCAGGGAGGAGGGCAAACGTATCTGCTGAACCTTTTTGAAAACCGCCCGAAAGGGGAATTCGAAATCCACCTTCTGGTCCATCGCAAAAACCGGTATCTGTTCGAGCGGTTCAGAGCGGATGATTTTATGCTGGTTGAAAACAATCTGGCTTCGGGCAACATCGTTCAACGCGTACTATTTGAAAAATTCTTTCTTCCGGGACTGCTCCAACGGCTTGGTATCGATGTCTACTACGCGCCCGGCGGGATCATGAACGTTGCCGTCCCCCAAGGGTGCACAAGTGTCGTCGCATTCCGCAACATGCTCCCTTTTCAGAGCGAATCGATCGCCAAATATCCTCTGCTGAGTTACATGCGCTTCCGCAATACCGTACTACGCCATGTTTTCCTCCAGTCGTTCCGCAACGCCGATAAAGTGATCTTCATCTCCGATTACGCACGCGCGGTGATCCGTCGTTTTATCCCGGATATTGACCGTAAAAGTACGGTGATCTACCACGGGCTGAACGAAATGTTCCTATATTCCCCTCATAAACTTATTTCAGAAGAACCGTTCCCCTATCACGACTATTATCTGTACGTTTCGACTCTTGACGTCTATAAATCGCAGCTCGAGCTGATTGAAAGCTGGAATACCCTGACCCGTACGCACAATTTTTCGAAAAAGCTCCTGCTGGTAGGGCCGCAAGACAGCTTTTACGGTCCGCTGGTCACCGACAAAATCCGGGAGTACGGTCTCGAAGATTCAGTAATCTACATCGGCAAAGTCCCTTACGAACGACTTCCCCTCTACTATCACCATGCCGAAGCGATCCTCTATGCCTCGATCTGTGAAAATTGCCCCAATATCCTCCTCGAATCGATGGCCAGCCGCAAAATGATCTATTGTTCCAATCATCAACCGATGCCTGAATTCGGACAGGAGAGTGTCGTCTATTTCGATCCCCATGATCCGGATGAACTGGTACGGCTCATTCTCTCTTGCGACGGTGATACGGAACTGCACCAGGACTATGGCCGAAAAGCGATGGAGCAGGCCCGAAAATTCGACTGGGTGAAAACCGCGCATGAAACGTTTGCGTATTTGACAGAATCAAAGATAGTGTTATGAATAATCATGATATCATAACCATCAAAATTCTTAACCCGATTAAAGTCTATACGATATGAACCGAAAAAACAGCGAACTTAAAAAGTTTTCTTTATTATTGTCTCTTGTTCTTTTCGGAACAGGCATATATACGTTCACTGCCTCCTCATCTACTTATCCCTATTTTTTTGCTTTTTCGATTATTTTTACCGCCATTGCCTATACAAAACCCGGTTTGCTCTCACCTCTGTACTCAGGATGGATGCGTATCGGCCACATTATGGGAACGGTCTCATCCAAAATCATATTAGCGATCCTTTTTTACGGTGTTTTCACCCCGATTGCAATCATCTTGAAAATTCGGGGCAAAGACCTTTTAAATAAAAAATTCGACAGGAACGAAGCAAGTTACTGGATCGAACGCCAAGAACAACCCAATTCGATGAAAAATCAATTCTAAAGGAAAGAAGATGTCTTTTTTACAAGAGCTGTGGGCATTCATGAAAGCCCGTAAAAAACTTTGGCTGGCTCCGATTATTTTTCTCATGCTGTTGCTCGGGGCATTGATCGTTTTGGCAGAAGGAAGCGTTGTGGCCCCCTTCATTTACACGCTGTTTTAGGAAAAAAATGTACGTTTTAGGTATATCGGCATACTATCACGACTCTGCTGCGGTACTGATACACGATGAAACCATCGTGGCTGCAGTTCAGGAAGAGCGTTTCACCCGAAAAAAAGCAGATGCATCGTTTCCTCTGCATTCGATTCGTTATTGTCTTGAAGAAGCCGGAATCACTCTTGATCAAATCGATTATGTCGCTTTTTACGACAAGCCTTTCGTGAAATTTGAACGCCTTTTAGAAACCTATTTGTCCGAAGCACCGCTCGGATTCGCCTCTTTCGTACTTTCCATCCCGGTTTGGCTGAAAGATAAACTTTTTCTTAAAGAGACTCTGGGACGGGAACTGCAAAAACTGTTTGAAGAACTCAATCCGGATGCAGATACTAAAACAAGTAAAGCCTTCAAAGCTTCTGTCACACACAAAATCATGTTCGGCGAACATCATCAAAGCCATGCAGCCAGCGCTTTTTACCCAAGCCCTTTCGAAGAAGCGGCAATATTGACCGTCGATGGCGTAGGCGAATGGACAACCACTTCACTCGCTTACGGCAAAAACAATACGGTCCATTTTTTGGAGGAAATTCGCTTCCCCCATTCTCTGGGACTGCTTTATTCGGCTTTTACGTATTACACCGGTTTCAAAGTCAATAGCGGCGAGTATAAAGTAATGGGATTGGCTCCTTATGGCAATCCAAAATACGTTTCGCTGATTAAAGAACACCTCATTGATATCAAAGAAGACGGCTCCTTCAAACTGGATATGAGCTATTTCAACTATACCACCGGCCTAACGATGACCAATCGGAAATTCCATGATCTTTTTGGAGGACCGCCTCGAAAAGCCGAGAGTCAATTAACTCAAAAAGAAATGGATCTGGCCGCATCAATACAGGTAGTAACCGAAGAAATTTTGATTGCGATGGCCCGTCATGCTAAAAAAATCACCGGGTCGGACAATCTGTGTCTTGCCGGAGGGGTAGCGCTCAATTGCGTTGCCAACGGAAAACTGCTCAAAGAAAATATTTTTAAAAACATCTGGATACAACCGGCCGCAGGGGATGCTGGAGGTGCGCTCGGCGGTGCAATGAGCGTTTACTATCAAGAATGTGGAAATGGCCGTACAATTCATCCGGATGAGATGGATAAAATGAAAGGTTCTTATCTCGGACCGAAATACTCTTCCGAAACCGTCAAAGTATATCTAGATTCTCTCTGCGCCGTATACGATTATTATGAAGACGAATCAACATTGCTTGAAACCGTAGCAGCCAGCCTTGCTGAAGGAAAAGTAGTCGGCTGGCATTATGACCGTATGGAATTCGGCCCTCGTTCTCTCGGGCATCGAAGCATCATCGGCGACGCTCGAAATACGCAAATGCAATCGACCATGAATTTGAAAATCAAATACCGGGAGTCTTTCAGACCGTTTGCCCCGAGCGTGTTGCGTGAAAAAGTGCATCAATGGTTCGAGTTGGATACAGACAGTCCCTACATGCTTCTGGTTGCACCTGTTAAACAAGAGAAATGCTTCACTATGACCGAAGAGCAGGAAACTCTTTTCGGCATTGACAAGCTTAATGTTCCTCGCAGCGAAATTCCCGCCGTAACCCACATCGATTACAGTGCGAGGATACAAACCGTCCACGAATCGACAAACCCCCGGTACTACCGTCTTTTGCAAGAATTCGAAAAAAGAACCGGCTGTCCGGTCATCGTAAATACCTCTTTTAACGTGCGAGGAGAACCGATCGTCTGTACGCCCGAGGACAGTTACCGCTGCTTTATGCGGACTGAAATCGATGTGCTCGTAATTGACAATTATCTCCTCTACAAACCTCTTCAGCCGACATTTTCCGATGCCGGAACCTGGCAAACGGAGTTTGAACTTGACTAAAAAAAATATCTTCTTTTATTCCATTATGTTTGCGATCACACTATTGGTTGCAGACGGTATGATAGGCCTTTTCATTTATTTTGGCCAAGACAGGCTCCTTAAAACAGTTAATGAAGGGCTCAAGGAAAAAATGGAAACCATTGAACACCCGTATAAGAGTTACGCGCTAAGAAGCGGAATGAAACCTTACGAAGGAAAATATAATTTTGATATGGTCATCGATACGTACGGGCATACCGTTCTCCAACAAGACGCCAATATCCACGCACAGCCTAAAACCGCAAACGAACTCCGCATTTTGACTCTCGGCGGGAGTACAACCTATCAACCCTGGGCTTTTATCGTGGCCGAACAACTCAAAAAAAAATCAGCACTTAACATCAGAGCGATCAACGGTGGAACGGGGGGATATACCTCAATGGAAAACCTAATCGACCTTACAACTTCAGGGCTGTCGTATCAACCCGATATTGTCATCGCTTATCTGCCGATCAACGATATTTACTGGGCCGGTCTTTATCCGGAATTCAAAAGAGACTACACCCATATGCGGATTCCGTTCAAAACGAAAGAACTCTCCGCAAAACCTGAATTCACAATGGAATACCCGTTTGTAAAAAGTCTGGTGAATGTCTATACATACAATCGAAAAATCGACGAGTATATCGCCAATAATAGCCTTACCGGATCGGCTGTTCGGGATTTTAACAGCACTTTTATACTTGAAACGAAACGAATTGCCAATCATGAAAAAGTCAGCGCGACGGTCAGAGACAATATCTATATGATGAAAAAACTATGTGAGGCCAAAGGCATCCGCTTTATTCTCATTACCCAAAAAGTTTTCCCGACCGAGAATGAATATTATACGATCATGGATCGTGCAACACTCCAAATTATCAACGATATCAAGCGCGATCCTCTTTTAAAAGACTCCACTATTCTCGAAATGCAAAAGGCAATGCCGAACACTCTTTCTGAATCCGATAAAATATGCTTGAAAAAAGAATTTCCCGCGGTAAAATTCGATTTTAACGAAAAAATGAGCTATGACTCCATGCATTTTAACGATACAGCTTTGTACCTTTTTGCCCTACGCCTCGCAGACTTTCTAGTCGCCGGCGGTCATGTTTCCGTTCAACGCTAAAACTTGTTCCGAGGATGGGACCTCCTCTATTTCGTCAGAATTATGCTCGAAACCTATGGAGCAACGTAGGATATGGTCGGGAAGAAATTGATTATCTGCTAAAATACTTCTTAATTAGTAAAGTAAGGTTCTGTATGATTAAAAAGAATATTTTTTCGAATAAAACGCTTCTCATCACGGGAGGTACAGGCTCATTCGGCAATGCCGTTTTGCGTAGATTTCTGGATACGGACATCGAAGAAATCCGCGTGTTCAGCCGCGACGAGAAAAAACAAGACGACATGCGCAAGCGCTACAATAACCCGAAACTCAAATTTTATCTCGGAGATGTCCGCGACATCAATTCGATTACCGACGCCATGCGCGGTGTCGACTACGTCTTTCATGCCGCAGCTCTCAAACAGGTCCCTTCGTGCGAGTTTTACCCCATGCAGGCGGTACAGACCAACGTTATCGGAACCGAAAACGTCCTTAATTGCGCCATCGACGCCAACGTCCGCAAAGTGATCGTCCTCAGCACCGACAAGGCCGTTTACCCGATCAACGCCATGGGAATTTCCAAAGCGATGATGGAAAAGGTCGCCGTCGCCAAATCGCGAAATCTCTCGGATGAGCAGATCATGATCGCCTGCACCCGTTACGGCAACGTCATGGCTTCGCGCGGTTCAGTCATTCCCCTCTTCATCGACCAGATCCGCGAGGGGAAAGAGATCACCATTACCGATCCGGCAATGACCCGTTTTATGATGAGTCTCGATCAGGCGGTCGAATTGGTCTTGTTTGCTTTCGAACACGGTCATAACGGCGATATCTTCGTCCAAAAAGCACCCGCCGCAACGATCGAGCTGCTCGCCCGCACGCTCAAAAACCTGCTCGGCCGTCCGGATCACAAAATCAACATCATCGGAACCCGCCACGGTGAAAAGCTCTACGAAACGCTGCTGACGAAAGAAGAGATGGTCCATGCCGTCGATATGGGTGATTACTACCGTATCCCCGCCGATACCCGTGACCTCAACTACAGCAAATTCGTCGAAAACGGCGAAACGGTAGTCACTCAGGCTCACGAATACCATTCACACAACACCCACCGTCTCGATGAAACCCAGCTGCGGGAAATGCTTCTTGGACTACGCGAAATTCGGGACGACCTTAAAGCGTTCGGAGTCCTCTGATGCGGGTTTTGGTCACCGGAGGCCGAGGGTTTATCGCCCAAAACCTTATTGAGAGGCTCGGCAGGATGGAGGGGATCGCCATCGACACCTTCGTACGGGGCGATTCGCTCGAAAGCCTGCACGAAAAAGTGGCGAACGCGGCCTTCGTATTCCACCTCGCCGGCATCAATCGACCCGAAGATCCGAGCGAATTTTATACGGGGAACCGGGATCTGACCGCCGAAATCGTTCAGGCCGCCGCCGCATGCGGATCGTCCGTTCCGATCCTGATGAGTTCGTCAATCCAGGCCGAACGGGACAACGACTACGGCAAAAGCAAACGCGAAGGAGAAGAAGCCCTTGCCGTCTATGCCGCGCAAAGCGGTGCCCCCGTCTACATCTATCGCCTTCCCAACGTATTTGGCAAATGGTCCCGTCCCAATTACAATACCGTCATCGCGACATGGTGCCACAACATCACCCGAAATCTTCCGATACAGATCAACGATCCCTCTGCTGAAGTCACTCTCGTGTACATCGACGACGTCGTAGACCATTTTGTCCGGCATCTGGACGAAAACGGCCGTAACGGCGTCATCCGCAGCGATGTCGCACCGGTCTATAAAAAAACCCTCGGCGAAATCCATGATCTGCTCCTGGCGTTTCGGGAAAGCCGGGAAAATTTGCTGATCCCCAACGTGGGACGGGGATTTGAGCGGGCGCTGTACGCGACGTATCTGAGCTTTCTGCCGACGGACCGGTTTTCGTACACTCTGGGCGGCCATCAGGACGAGCGCGGAACGTTCTACGAATTCATCAAATTTGCCGACAGCGGTCAGGTATCCATCTCGACAACCGCTCCGGGGATCACCCGGGGAAACCACTACCACAACACGAAAAACGAAAAGTTCCTCGTCATCAAGGGCGAAGCCAGTATCAAGCTGCGCCAGATTCACGGCGGAGAGGTCATCGAGTACCGCGTCAGCGACCGGAAAATGGAGATCGTCGAGATGATCCCCGGATACACCCACGACATCACCAATACCGGCGATACGGAGATGGTATTGCTCCTGTGGGCCAACGAAATCTTCGACAGAGACAATCCCGATACCTATTTTTTGAAGGTTTGAAAATGAAAAAACTAAAAGTTATGACCGTCGTAGGGACGCGTCCCGAAATCATCCGCCTTTCGGCCGTGATCGCCAAACTGGAATCGTCCGAAAGCATCGAACACATACTCGTACATACGGGGCAAAATTACGATTACGAGCTGAACGAAGTTTTTTTTAACGATTTCGGCATCCGCAAACCCGACTATTTTCTAAATGCTGCGGGAGCGAACGCCACCGAAACGGTGGGGAAAATTCTGATCAACGTCGATCCCGTCTTGGAAAGTGAAAACCCCGACGCCTTTTTGGTTTTGGGAGACACCAACAGCTGTCTATGCGCGATCCCGGCCAAAAAAAGAAAAATTCCGATTTTCCACATGGAGGCGGGAAACCGCTGCTTCGACCAGCGCGTCCCCGAAGAGACCAACCGTAAAATCGTCGACCATGTCAGCGACATCAACCTCACCTACAGCGACATCGCCCGCGAATACCTCCTGCGCGAGGGAATGAGCCCCGACCGGGTGATCAAAACGGGCAGTCCCATGTTCGAGGTTATCCATTCAAAACTCGACGAAATTCACGCGTCGAAAGCGCTTGAGACGATGGGGTTGAAACACGGCGAATATTTCATCGTTTCGGCCCACCGCGAAGAGAACATCAATTCGGACGAAAACTTTTTTGCT
This sequence comes from Sulfuricurvum sp. IAE1, assembly GCF_004347735.1. Classification (NCBI taxonomy): domain Bacteria; kingdom Pseudomonadati; phylum Campylobacterota; class Epsilonproteobacteria; order Campylobacterales; family Sulfurimonadaceae; genus Sulfuricurvum; species Sulfuricurvum sp. IAE1. Next base: position 61,414 of record NZ_SLTI01000004.1, read on the forward strand.
CTGGTCGATTCGCTCAATGCGGTGGCGGAAAAATACGCCATGCCGATCATCGTGTCCACCCACCCCAGAACACGCAACCGCATCGAGCAAACGGGGGTGCGGTTCGACGAACGAATCAAACTGATGAAACCGATGGGATTTATCGACTACGTCAAACTCCAGATCGACGCCAAAGCGGTCCTCTCCGACAGCGGGACGATTTCCGAAGAATCCTCAATCCTCAATTTCCCGGCACTCAATATCCGCGAAGCGCACGAAAGACCCGAAGCGATGGAAGAAGCATCGGTGATGATGGTAGGATTGTCCAAAGAGAGAATTCTGCAGGCTCTTGCCATACTCGAAACCCAAAAACGCGGCGGTGAACGCACTCTGCGTCCCGTCGGCGATTATTCGATGCCCAATGTCTCGGACAAAGTGCTGCGTATTATCCTCTCGTATACGGACTATATCAATCGCGTCGTCTGGCAAAAACATCTTTAAATGAAAATCTGTCTGATTGTCGACGACTACATGCCCGACAGCATCAAAGTCGCGGCCAAAATGATGCACGAACTCGCCTGCGAATTTCTCGCCCTGGGACACGATGTGACCGTGATCACCCCCTCGGCAAATCTGAATCGCCCATACGATCTTTCAGTACTCGACGGCGTTAGGGTCTGGCGCTTTAAAAGCGGTGAAATTAAAAATGTGGGCAAAATCAAAAGAGCGATCAACGAAACGCTGCTCTCTTACCGCGCATGGCAAAACCTCAAACCCCTGTTCCGGCAAAACCGGCACGATCTCATCGTCTATTATTCTCCTACTATTTTCTGGGGCAGCCTCGTCGGCCGCCTCAAAACACTCTGGAATGCCCCTGCCTATCTTGTCCTACGCGATTTTTTCCCCCAATGGGCGATTGATCAGGGCCTGATACGCTCCGGGTCCGCTATCGAAAAATACTTCCGCATATTCGAAGCCAAAAATTATTCGTCGGCCGACCGCATCGGCGTGATGTCCCAAAAAAATCTTGAATGGTTTAATGCCGTCTCGGATGTTTCGGCACCCGTCGAAGTATTGCATAACTGGGCTGCCGACATACCGGTCAACGCATCAGGGAAATTTCGAAAGTCCTTGAAACTTGAGGATAAAATCATCTATTTCTACGGCGGCAATATCGGTCATGCACAAGACATGATGAACATCGTCCGGCTGGCCCGGAACATGCTGAACGAACCAAAAGCCCACTTTTTGATTGTCGGAGCGGGAGACGAATTCGATCTTGTCAACAATTCGATCGATCGTCTGCATTTAACCAATATGACCCTTCTCCCTCCTGTTTCCCAGGACGTTTACAAAGAGATGCTAGCCGAAATCGACATCGGCCTTTTCAGCCTCCACGGGGACCACACCACCCATAATTTTCCGGGTAAACTGCTGGGATATATGGTTCAGGAGAAACCGATACTCGGCAGTATCAATGCAGGGAATGATGTTCAAAACGTGGTTGAAACGGCCGGAGCGGGCCTCATATCGCTCAACGGGGATGACGAAACGTTTTTAGCCAATGCGATTCGGCTATTGCATGATCCGGCGTTCCGGCATCAAACCGGGCAACTTGGAAAACAGTTGCTGGAAAAATCGTTTTCGGTACAATCCGCCGCAGGGAAAATACTATCCTTCTATCACGATAAGTGATTTTTACGCCGCTTTTTCCGATAATAAGCAAATTTATTCTGCCGCACCAGCATCCCGTTGAGCAGTAAATAAAATGCGGCGGCATTGATCACGAACAATACGAGAAGATAACGTTGCTGGGCCGCTTCGGAAAATGCGATACCCACGATTGAAAAACCCAGTTGCAACAATGCGATCAGGACAACCGTTTTCCGGACATTTCCGTTAAAAAATCTCAGCAGAATATGATGAATATGCAGCTTGTCCGGGGCGAACATCGAATGGCCGTTGTGCTTTCGGCGGATCATCACGATCAATGTATCCAAAATGGGGATCGCTGCGATAAACAGCACCGAAATCGGATTGATGTAATCCAATGCCTTGATGCTCAGAACCGATATGGCAAATCCCAGCGTCAATGATCCGCTGTCCCCCATAAAAATTTTCGCCGGGTTCCAGTTAAACCACATAAAGGCCGCAATGGCAGCGATAAACGACACCGAGGTCGATACGATAAAAAGATCGCGATGTTCGTACCCGATAACGCACAAGGTGGAGAGTATGATGATGCTAAGCAGTCCCGCCAGTCCGTCAAGTCCGTCGGAAAGGTTCAGGGCATTCGTAAAACCGGCGACGGCAAACATCGTAAAAGGTATCGCAAACCATCCAAGCTCCATATCATAACCGAAAAGACGCCCCAGAGAATGGATGCTCATTCCATCAAACGCCAGCAACAACACCGCGGCAAAGATGACATAAAATTTGATTTTCGGGGTCGTATCCCTGTGATCGTCGAGCACGCCTACGATAAACACGAGGAATATGGCCAGAAAGCTGAAAAAATGGTCCAGCACTACCGTGTTCATAAAAAGGACGTCCGACACCATGATTCCGAAGACCATGCCGATACCGGCCCCCCGGGGAGTAATATGGCGGTGTGCGCTTCGATGGTTCGGAACATCAACCAGTCCTACCGACGAAGCATGTCGGATAATCAGTTTGATAAAGAAAAACGTCGCCAGGAAAATGACGATAAGCTTGCTTATAAAAATTATATTGTTCAAAAATACTCTTAGTAATCGTATTTGGAAATCAGCCGATTCATGGCTTTAAATCTGCGCTTTAATGGTATTATATCGAATTAAAATTTTAGATTATAGTTCGGGAGCACCTAATGAACGACACACAGACTATTTCGGCTCATAATGAAGAAATTGACCTCTACAGATTGTGGACGACTTTAGTCAAACGCAAAATAATGATTGTCTCGGTCACTTTCTTCTCGACTCTTCTCGCCGGAATGCATGTGTGGAATGCCACTCCCGTTTACACCGGAAGTGCTCTTGTCGAAGTTGGCGAGGTCGTCAGCAATGCTCAAATTATCGGGGACAAGCAGATCGTACAAAACACAACCACGGTTTTTAAACTCGATGACAATCTCAACAACCTAAAAGAAATCACCACTCAGGCCACTGGTGTTTCCGTCAGCATTCCCAACGGCAGCAGCAGCATCATCCTGCTCTCAGCGGAAAGCAGCGATTCTGCCGATATCAAGCCTAAACTTGAAAATGCCGTCCGGTTTATTGTCAACCGGCACAAAGAGAAGGCTCTTTTGTATGAAAATGACTCTTCCAAAATACGGATGAGTACTCTGGTCGGAGAGATCCACGTCGGCAACGAACCGATCAAACCAAAAAAACAGATGACAATCGTTCTTGGATTGATCGGCGGATTTATGCTCGCGGTCTTTCTCGCATTCACCCTCGAATTCTTTCAAAGAAATCGCAAACCTCGCGATTGACTTATTCGCTTCTTTGTGAACCTTCGCGGTTCATCTCATATAGTTTGATGTATTTGTAAAAGTTGGTCGCCATGTGCGAAAAAGCGATGACGAGTCCGGCATACCCGTCCAGGAATCCCCGTTTGAGAACATAGGTGCGGAAAAACGAGTAAAGGCCGTTGAAAAACGCCTTGGCGGGGGTCGGAAATCTTTTGCCGACGTTACCTTGCGCAAAAAGGGTGGAATAGCGGTCCACTTTCACGATGAAATCGGAGATGCTCATGTAGCTGTAGTGCTTCATATTCCCCTCGATGTTCTCTTTTTTCATCCCCTCGTCGATAATGTTCTCATGCACCGCGTTGTCGTTGAAACGGGTGACACTTTTGTTGTAGAGACGGCGGATTTTCTGGTTGTTCCAACCGCAGTGACGGATCTGGATCTCTTTGTAATAGGCCAGGAAATTGACGATGTAGATCGTTCGCGGATCGAGCGGCTTGGTTTTAAGCGCACGCAGAAGTTCTTCGTCGACCACTTCGTCGCTGTCGATGATGAGGATCCATTCGTGAACGGCAAAGGACGCGGCACGGTTTTTCGTTGTCCCAAACCCGTCGAATTCCCCTTCGATGAGGCGGACGTTCGGGAACTCGCGCGCGATGTTCTGCGTCCCGTCAGTCGAACCGTTGTCATAAACGACGACATCGTCGAACTCGCGCAGGCTTTCAAGCGACCTTCGGATCGTCCGCGCCCCGTTTTTGACTATCATCACCGCCGATACGTTCATCTCTCTCCTTTGAGCGTTTTAACAAGTGTTTTCAGTCCAAAAGCGAGTTGTTTCCATGGTGCAAACAACTCGCCGGGTTTTCTCAGCCCGTCCCCTTTGATACGGTAGATCAATCCGCCGATCCCTTCCCACGAAGGGTTGAAGGCGTTGCCGATCCTGAAAACATAAGAGTAATGCGCTTTTGCCATCGCAACGGCATCGCGGTTGTATTTCCCAAACGGCAGCACGAACGAATCGATCCGGCATCCCAGTTTCTCTTCGAGGAGCCGTTTGGAACCGGCGATCTCTTCGCCAAGATCGACTCCCGGCTCGGCCAGATTGACGTGATTCATCGAATGAGACGCTACGGCAACATGACCGCTTCGGATCATTTCGCGCAGTTCGGCATAGGTGCAAAACGGCGCGTGGGTGCGATAATTCTCCCCTTCGTAAATCTCGCGGTGCTTGAGTGAAAGGCGTTCGTGGGGAGCGACGTCGGTATCATCGAGAATATACGCGGCCGGCACGGCAAGGAGCGCTTTGAGGCCGTAACGTTTGAGGAGGGGGAAAACATAATGGTAAAAATCGTAATACGCGTCGTCGAACGTCAGACAAATGGCGTCGGCGGCTTCCTCCCCCGGGAAAACGGAGGTGTAGTGCTCGGCCACCTGGCGCAGATGCGCTTCCATCATCGCATCGGTGTTCGAGAGAGGAAGGTCGTCGCTGTTGATGTGATGATACATGACGACCCGCAGCATGGCACCTCTCTTTTCAGCAATAATAAAGTATCATACCACACGATGACTTAGGCAAAAGGTAACCATGCGCGCCCGTTACGAATACCGATCCGAATACGCATTTTTCAAACCGTCGTTCGAAGCGATACGCGAAATATTCCATGCCGATACCCATACGATCCACAAAGCCCGCAACGAACTCAAAACCATCGATCTCGGAGGCCTTAAAACCGTCGTTAAATCGTTCAAGGTTCCCCACCTGTTCAACCGGATCGTCTATACTTTTTTTCGCAAAAGCAAAGCGTACAAATCCTACCATAACGCCCTGAAACTGATCGATCTTTCGATCTCAACGCCCGCGCCCGTAGCGCTAATCGAATTTTTCGAATCAGGTCTGCTGGGAGAGAGCTATTTCATTGCGGAATGCTTTGAATACGATTTCACGATCCGTACCCCGCTGCTTGAGCCCACAGACGAGCGCGAAGAAATCTTTAGAGCATTCGCCGCCTACACCTGCGACCTCCATCGCAAAGGGGTATGGCACCTCGATTACTCGCCCGGAAACATTCTCGTCAAACGGACCGTAGAAGGGTATGCGTTTGCCATCGTCGATATCAACCGGATGGAGTTTCGTGATTCGATCGCTCCGCTGGAAGGGTGTGAAAATTTCAACAAACTGTGGGCATCCGATGCGGATTTAGAGATCATGGGGCGCGAATACGCACGGCTGTGTGGGATGGACGAAGCGCTGATCGTTTCGGAGATGCAACGGCACAACAATGCCAACAAACGCTCCAAAAACTTCAAAAAACGGATTAAAGCCCTGCTTCGAGGCGACTTTTCAACTCCCGCTTGACCCTCTCGAACATCGCTTCTCTGCCTTGCGGGTTCTGAGGAATCATGTAATGGTGCTGCCCGGCTTCATCCCCGATACTTTTCCAGCGCGAAGCCGAAGCAAAGAGCGTATCGGCAAAAAAAGTAAACGTCTCGCAACCGCACGCGCTCGCGAGGTGATAGGTCCCGGTCGATGTACTTACAAACAGTTTAAAACTGCTTAAAACATGTGCAAAATCGACGACGCTTCCGCGCGAACGGTACAGATGCGTACGGCTTTGTGTACCCAGTAACGCCGCGGCTTCCTCGCAAAGCGCTTCCTCGTCGGGGCCGAACGTCATCACAACGTCCACCGTCCCACATGCTTCGGCGATCCATACGAGTTCGACGTATTCGCCCAGTGTCCAGTTTGCATCCGAAGAGCCTCCGAATCCGGGGTGAAACGCCACGACGGGACGGGTGATGCCGTACTCGGCGCAAAAAACCCGATAAGCGGTATCATCAAAACGCAGCAGCGGTTTAGGGAAATCAAGGTCGATCTGCGTAAACAGCGCGCGCGCTAGCTGCAGATTGTATTCGAATTCGGCCATCTCCACCCGGCTTCGGCGCTGTTGGATGCGACGGTTGTAAAAAATCTGGGCGATCTTCGTCGCCGGGGCGATCCGGATGGGTATCCGCGCCAGGAACTGGGCGATCGCGACGCGGGTATTGGAAAAGAGGGTAATCGACGCGTCGATTTTCGCCTCGCGGATTTTGAAAGCGAGCTCAAGAATGTCCCCTCCGCCGTCGACGATCACCTCGTCGATAAAATCGCACGATTCGGCCAGCGAGCGGTTGAGCGGGGCGACAAGAGCGACGATGCGGTTGCGCGGGTCATGGCGTTTGAGAACGTACAGCGTCGGCAAAGCGGTGATGAAATCCCCGAGTTTGTCATTACGCACCACCAGTATGTTCATCGCTTCGCCTTTATTGTTCTGTTTGCGCCATTTTACACGATTGAAGGTAAGAAGAGGATACAATACGGCCATGAAAACACCGTTTGCCTGGGACTATTATTCCGACCAGCCCGCCATAATCCGGGACAAGAAGCTCAAGCGTAAAATGCGCCTCTCGGCCCTCCCCTCCCTGATCAAAACATTCCTGATCGCGGCAGTGACCCTTCCTTTCTCGGTTTTGACCATCCCCTATCTCCCCCACCGCCGCATCGACGGCGACCGCTTTTTCGGAATGGGGGTCAACCTCGACAAAGAGCCTTCCCTCTCGCCCGGACTCGTCCGCGAACTCGGAGTAAAAAACCTTCTGATCCGGATCCCTCTGTGGGAAATCGACAGACTCCACGAATACGTCGCGTTTGTCCGGAGCTTCGAGGGGTGCACGGTAACGATCGCCCTATTGCAAGACCGCGAGCACATCACCGACCTCCCCATGACCCGCGAACATTTCAAGGCGATTTTTACCGCCCTCTCGGGAATCTGCGACACCTACGTCATCGGCAGCACGATCAACCGCGCGAAATGGGGGTTTTTCAGCGTCAACGAGTATCTCGACTTCTACGGCATCGCTTTCGATCTCAAAAAAACCTGTTTTCCCCATCTCAAACTGATCGGCTCGAACGTTATCGATTTCGAATACCACTATAGCGCCCATACCCTTTTCAATTTCAAAAACATCCGTTACGATGCGGTAGGAAGCCTCCTCTACGTGGACCGCCGGGGCGCCCCCGAAAACACCCAGATGGGATTCAACCTCATCGAAAAGATCCGCCTCTTGGCGTCACTTGCGCGTCTTAGCCCCAAATGCGACGGAGAAATCGTCATCACCGAAACGAACTGGCCCATCACGGGGACGGCTCCTTATGCTCCTACCAGTGAAACCGAGTGCGTCGACGAAGAGTCCTACGCGTCGTATATGGTCCGTTACCATCTCCTCGCCTTCGCTTCGCAAAGCGTGAATTCCGTGTTCTGGCACCAGCTGGTCGCTCCGGGTTACGGCCTTATCGACAACCGGGATGGGATTCGCAAACGAAGCGCATTTGACGCCTATCGCACGATGCTTTCTCAGATGGCGGATGCCTCGTTCGTCGGCTACGGGGTCAAAAGGGGTCGGCACACCCTGCTGTGCGAAACACTTCGAGGAGTGCTCCATGTCGAGTGGCTGGAAGAAGGATCGATGGAAATAGCCCTCACCCAAACGGTCACCGTCACAACCCGAGACGGCATCAGCATGGATACCGATACACTGTTGCTGGGCGAATCGCCGATTTACTACACCACTCCGCTGGAAAACGAATGAAACTCCTGATTATCCTTCCCAACTGGCTGGGCGACGCGCTCATGGCCACTCCCGCCATCGAAGCGCTCTGCAAGATTTATCCAAGTGCGGAACTGACCCTGGTCGGATCGTACGTGAGCCTCGAAGCGCTCAAACACCACCCGCAATGCACACGGGCCTACGTCGACGAAACGAAAAAAGGGGGGAACCGCTTTCTCAACACATACCGTTTCGCCCGCCTTCTGGGACCACACGATATGGCGATCACCTTTCGCAACCAACTTCACTCCTCGCTGCTGCTGCGCCTCAGCGGAACCCCGATCACCGCCGCCCGCTCGAGCTGGCATTCCCGCGCGCTGGTGTCGCATCCCATCAGAACGCGCCCAAACACCCATCTTGTCGAACAATACCTCGACATCGCCCAAACACTGAGCCCGCAACCCCTCGAAACCGGTCCGCTGCAACTTCACATTCGGGCGCATCGTTACGCCCGAGCGACCCTGGGGATCAATCCCGGGGCGACGTATGGCAGTGCCAAACGGTGGTATCCCGAAAAATTCGCCGACGTCGCCAGAGCGTTCAGCGACCGCTACGACATCGTGATCTTCGGCGGACCGAACGAAACGCAGATGGCCGAGGACATCGAAACGCGCCTGGACGGCATCAGCGTCACGAACCTGGCGGGCAAAACGTCGGTAAACGAACTTTGCGCCATGATCGGGGGGTTGGATCTGTTTATTACCAACGACAGCGGACCGATGCACGTCGCCGCGGCCTACCAGGTTCCGACAGTGGCCGTCTTCGGCCCGACCCGGCATCTTGAAACATCGCAATGGAAAAATGAAAAAAGCGTGATTGTACGTCACGAGATGGAGTGTGCGCCGTGCATGAAGCGCGAATGCCCGCTGGGGCATCACGAATGCATGAAGGGTATCACGGCCGCCGAAGTGATCGAAGCGGTTAAAAGTCTAATCTAAGACCGAAATACCACGAATCGTTATAAGTGACGTTGCGGTTTTCAAGGTCGGTATCGATGTTTCGGTACCCCACTTCAAGGCGGCCGTTGTCGATCACCGCGGCATCAAGATGGATGCGGGTTTCGAGATATCCGTCCCCTTCCTTGAAACTCAGTACCGAAGGGGCATAATAAAGGGCTCCCCCCAGGTAGAACGGAAACGGCGTATTGAGCGGCAGCCGAAGCTCGGCTTCGACCCCCAGCGGGATGGCCGCGTATCGTCTGCCGTCAATCTGCGTGTATTCCCCTTTGATCCCAAGGCCCACTTTCAATCCCGGAACGCCGCGAACATACTGTTCCACCATAAATGAAACCTCCGCCAGCGGATCGAGATCGCGGGCGGTTTCGCTGTTGTTGTTGTCGCCGTTGAGAAAACGGGCCCCGATGTAGGTATTGCTCATCGCATTCCCCATCCGTCCCATATCCAGGCGGATCTGTCCTTCGACGTCGCGGTTGTTGACGTTTGCTTCGATCTGATGGGCCGCGAACGCGCTCGCACCCATCGCCAGTAACATCATAATCGTTTTTAGCATGCTGATCCTTTGTTGATTCTCTCGATGGTCGCCGTCGTACTTTTGCCGTCGACAAAATTCACCAGCCGCAGCTCGCCGGCAAATTCGGCTCCGACGACCGTTTTCCCCTCATAATCCCCCCCTTTGACGAGGATATCGGGCGCAACGTTTTTGATCAGGTCGTAGGGTGTTTCGTCGCTGAACATAACCACATAATCGACCGATTCGAGCGCCGCTAAAATGTAGGCGCGGTCGGCTTCGACGTTCACCGGGCGGCTGGGGCCCTTGAGCGCACGGACCGAACTGTCAGAATTGAGCCCTACGATCAAAACGTCCCCGTAGCTTTTGGCTTCCTGCAGATATTTGACGTGGCCGACGTGAAGGATGTCGAAGCAGCCGTTGGTGAAAACGACTTTTTTACCTTCCGATTTAAGCCGAGCCGCGATCTGCGCGATCTCCCCGGCTGTTTTGATATGGGCATCCGAAGTGCTTTGGCGGAGACTCGATTCGTACGCGTCGATCTCATCGAGGGTCACCGTAGCCGAACCGATTTTACCGACGACGACCGCGGCCGCATGGTTCGCAAACGGTGCCGCTTCATCGATGGAGAGACCGCACGCTAGGGCATACGAAAGCGATGCGATCACCGTATCCCCCGCCCCCGTTACGTCGTAAACCTCTTTGGCCACCGTCGGAAAGCGGCGCATATTCTCATCATAAACGGCGATCCCGTCTTCGGAGAGGGTGATCATCGAGCACTCCAGGTCGCAGGTCTCTTTGAGCATGAGAAGCGCCCGGCGCAGCGATTCGTCGTCGCGGATCGAAATACCCGTTGCCTCCGATGCCTCTTTACGGTTCGGGGTGAGCAGGTAGGCGCCGCGATATTTGGAATAATCTTTTCCCTTGGGATCGACGAGCACTTTTTTGCCCGACGCTTTGGCCGATGCGATCACCCCCTGCGCCACCCGCTCGGTGATGACCCCTTTGCCGTAATCGGAGAGGATCACGATGTCGCATTCGCCGATCACGCGCCCGACATAGGATAGCAGCGCCTCTTCGCTCTGTGGTGCGATCGGATCTTTGGATTCGCGGTCATAGCGAAGGATCTGCTGGTTCGAAGCGATGATACGGCTTTTTTTCGACGTTTTGCGCCCCGCCTGAAGACTCAGCCCTTCGCCATCGACGTTGATGGCACGGAGCATCGATCTCAGCTCTTCCCCGTTTTCATCGTCGCCGATCACTCCGCCGACGCGTACCTGCGCTCCGAGAGCAACGAGGTTGTTGATCACGTTTCCCGCCCCTCCGAGGACGGTTGTTTCGCGTGCGATATCCACGACCTGTACCGGCGCTTCGGGAGAAATACGCTCGCATCCTCCCCACAGGTAATGATCGATCATTAAATCCCCGATGGCCAGGATGCGGGGAGAGGCGTTTTTCAATCGGTTCATCGGACTTCCTCTTCGAAGAGGCGCTTGATTTCGCTCACGTACGCGGCGATCCCCTCTTCGAGTTCAAAACGGGGAGCATACCCCAGCACGTCGCGCGTGCTTTGAATATCGGCTTCGGTGTGGAACTGGTAGCGTCCGATGAACGGGTTGGGGATGTATTCGCACGGAAGCGACGTTCCCAGCTCCCGCTGGAGAATATCGACGATCGCTTGGAATGAGCGCGCTTTGCCCGTACCGACGTTGAACACTCCCGACTCTCTGGGGTGCATTGCCAGGACGTTCGCCTGAACGATATCCTCGACGTAGATAAAATCGCGGACGATTTTGTCCGATCCTTCGAACAAGCGAGGATTTTTCCCCGAGAGCAGCTGATGGCCGAACTGTACCACCATCGACGCCGTTTTGTTTTTGAAAAACTCTCTGGGGCCGTACACGTTGAAATAGCGCAATCCCACGATCGAGATGTTGGTGTGTTTTTGAGAATACTGGCGGGCGAGATGGTCCATCATCAGTTTCGAGAACCCATACACGTTCTGAGGCGCTTCCCGCCCTACCCGCTGCGGTGAAGGGGCATCCCCATACGTTGCCCCCGACGAGGCGTAGATCATATTGGCTCCGTGCGCCACGGCGATGTCGAGCAGATCCTTGAATGCGTTGACGTTGGTCTGGATCATCAGATCCTGTTCAAGCGCCGTCGTATCCGAAATAGCCGCTTCGTGAAAAATATAATCGAATCGATACTGCTTTTTAAGCGTATCGAGCAGCTGCTTGTCGTTGATGTCCCCGCTGATCACTTCCCCGCGAAATCCGAGCAGGTTTTTAAAATGGCCGAAACTTTTGAGGTTGCCGTTGGAGAGGGTGAGGTTGGAGCGGAAAAGATCGAGGACGACCACATGCGCATCGGGATAATGTTCCTGGAAATAAAACGCAAGGTTCGAGCCGATGAATCCCGCCCCTCCCGTAATCAAAATCGTTTTTCGGTTCAAATCGACGTCGCTGTAGCGCATGGATAATCCTTGAATGTTCAGGTAGTGTCATATTGTAACAAACTCTACATTAAAGCTTAAATAGTTAGAGTGATTTAAGATTCATAGGAATATAATAGCGCTCAAATTTTTTATGGAGAAATGAAATGAAAAAAATTGCTCTTGCAATGTTGTTCGCCGGCGTATCTTTGATGGCTGCTGACGGTAAAGCTCTTGCCGGTAAATGTGCCGCCTGTCACGGTGCTTCTTTCGAGAAAGCCGCTCTGGGTAAATCTGCGATCGTTAAAGGTCAGTCTGCTGGCGCTATCGAAAAATCTCTTCACGGTTACAAAGCCGGTACTCTGAACAAAGCCGGTATGGGTGCCCTGATGAAAGGTCAAGTTGCTTCTATGTCAGATGCTGACATCAAAGCCCTTGCTTCTTACATCGCAGGAATCAAATAATTCCGCTCTCGCCGCCTCAGGCGGCGGGTCTTTCTTCCCTTCTTCCTCGTTTTAAATAATCCGTTTTTTTAACTATTTGATCGAAAGTTTCGCTATTCGGGCCGATACTCTTTCTTTTTCAGTTCCTCGCGTTTGCGCTGCTGGTTTGCTGCGTCGTTGAGTTCTGCTTCATCATCGTAGAGAACCTGGTTCATCATCTTTTTTTCATCGTCGAACTGGCCGTTTTTGATTCCCCACAAAAAAGCCCCAAGCGCCAGCGCCCCCAATACCAGCGATGCTCCGAGCATCATTGCTATAACCCAACTGTCCATGAATATCTCCTATTTGTAGAGCCATCGTACCCGCATCGAGTTCCCGACGACGAGCAGTGAGCTAAACGACATTGAAATCGCCGCGATCAGGGGAATCACGTACCCTGCCATCGCAAGCGGGATGGTGATCGAATTGTACACCAGTGAAATCCCGAGGTTTTGTTTGATCAGCCGGTAGGTGCGACGGCTGATCGCGTGTGCTTCGGCCAATGATGCGAGCGAATCGTTCAGCAGTACGACGTCGCTCACCTCGATCGCGATGTCGCTGCCGCTGCCCATCGCGATCCCGATATCGGCATTGGCCAGCGCGAGCAGGTCGTTGACGCCGTCCCCGGCCATCACGACGACGTGTCCTGTTGCATGCTCACGGGCGATAAAATCGGCTTTTTCCTGCGGGGTCAAATGGGCATACACCTCATCGATCCCCACTTCGGCCGCAACCCGACGCGCCGAGGCTTCGTGGTCTCCGGTGAGCATGATTACCCGAAGTCCCGCTTTTTTGAGTGATTCGACCGATTCGGCCGCTCTTTCTTTCGGGAGATCGCGCAGTTCGAACACGGCGACGAGGCGGTTGTTCACCGCGTAGTAAAAGAGGCTCTTATCGCTGTGCGAATCGATTTCGATCCCCGCTTCGCTCATGAGCAGCGCATTCCCGCCGGCAACCATCATCCCGCCGCTGCGCGCGACGATCCCGCGTGCGGGGATCTCGCGGATCTCTTCGAATGCGGGAAGTGCGCCGAGGGTTTCGGTCCTCTCGAGGTATTCGGCGATCCCCCGGCTGATGGGATGCTTGGACGCCGAAACCAGCGCATACAGCAGCGACCGTTCAAAACTCTCATGCACGGTCGCGTAAACGACTTCGGGACGTCCCTGGGTAATCGTTCCGGTTTTATCCAGGACCACCGTATCGGCGTGGGCCATCGTTTCGATCATCGAAGCCGATTTGAACAGAATCCCCCGTTTCGCTCCCAAAGAAAGCCCCACCAGGGTTGCAACGGGCGTTGCCAGTGCCAGTGCGCACGGGCAGGCGATGATAATAACCGAGATCCCTACCATCAATGCGCGGTTGAACGTATGGGGCCAGAAATACCAGCTCCAGAACGTAGCGATCGCCAAGAACAATATCGTCGACGAAAAGTGCTGGGAGAGACGGTTGGCGAGCTGCTCGATCCGCGGCTTGTTGCTCATCGCGTTTTCGAGGAGATTGACCAGGTTTGAGAGGGTCGAATGGGCAAAATCTTTTGTCGCGCGGTAGGTCAAGAGGGCATCGATGCTCGTCGTCCCGCTGATAATCGAGGAGCCCGGACGCTTGAACACGGGATCGGATTCGCCGGTCAGGCTGCTCTCGTCGAAATTCCCCTCACCGTGAACCACCTCGCCGTCAATCGCCGCTTTTTCTCCCGTCCGGATCCGGATCAAGTCGCCGATTTTGACCTCGTTGACGTTCACCTCCCGGACGCTGTCCCCCTCCACGACGCTTACTTCGCGCGGGATATGCCTGCCGATGACGTCGAGGGTATCGGCGGCGTTTTTACGGCTCAGCACTTCGAGAAATTTCCCGAACAAGACAAACGTGATAATCATCGATACCGAATCGAAATAGGCTTCCCCGCTTTCGGTAAGGGTGATATAAATGGAATACAGATACGCCAGGCTCGATCCGGTCACGACGAGCAGGTCCATGTTAACCGCTTTGTTTTTGAGCCCGTAGTAGGCGCCGCGGTAAAAAACCCATCCGCTGTAAAAGAGCACGGGGGTCGCGAGAAACCACTCGGCAACATTGAGGATGGTTTTGATCTCCTGGGTAATCCCGGTAAAATAGCCTGCATACTGGGCGATTGCGACCCACATCATATTCATCGTCGCAAACGTCGCGACCGCCATCCGGAGATAATAGTCTTTGCGCTCCTTGTTGGCGCGCTCTTCTTGCAATGACGCATCGTAGGGGAAGGCGTTGTACCCGATCGCACGGATCATGTCGATGATCGAGGAGAGCTTGAGCGTCCCCTCATCCCATGTGATGCGGGCCTTGTTGTTCGTGTAATTGATGTGGGCTTCAACAACCCCTTCCATCTTATGAAGCGCTTTTTCGTTGAGCCAGACGCACGCGGCGCAGTGGATCCCCTCGATGATCAGCGATACCTGGCTGAACCCCTCTTTGGTCCGCGTGATGAAACGCTCGGCGAATGCGGGGGTGTCGAAATTGGTGCTGGCTTCGAACTGCTCGGTGGGGGGGGAGAGGGTCGTATCCCCCATTTTGGCGTAAAAGCTGTCCAGCCCTTCGTCCTTGAGAAGATGGAAAATCCCCTGGCATCCCTTGCAACAAAAACGGTATTCGCCGTCATGGATCATCACGTCGTCGCCAAACTCCAGGTGACAGTGGTCGCATTTGACTTTAGACATGTTCGAATTTCCCCACTTCCCGATTTTTCACGACCGTATCGTACGTTCCGCAGACCCCCTGCATCACGATGTAGACCCCCGCCTCGGCATTGCGGGCATAGCCCAGTGCCATCGCCAGGTTTGCCGTCGCTTCGATCGTATCGACCCAAAAAGGGACCATGGCTCCGGTAAAAACCACCGTTTTGTCCAGCTTCAGCGATGCGACGGCCGAAGCGCTTTGGTTCATCGTATCGGTCCCGTGGACCACAACGATCCGATCAGCCTGATCCGAAGCGATCCGCTCGCACAACAGCGAGCGGTCCGCATCGTCCATCTCCAGCGAATCTTTGTAAATAATCCCTTTGATCTCCACAGCTTCGGCAAAAGTGGCTACAACCGCCTCGATCGCGGTGTTGTCGTGCGGTACGAAAAGTTCCCCTTTAAGAGGATCATAGCACTTGTTGAACGTTCCGCCGGTATTGTAGATCGCTATCACAGCAATTCCCTGAGTGAGCGGATGATTCGATCCGCTTCGGATTTTTCGGCCGTTTCGGAGAGGAGGATATTCGTCCCCACCCCCGCCCGTTTTGCCGCCGTGATATCACGTTCGTTGTCGCCGATCATCACCGAAGCGGCCATATCGATACCGTATCGGCGCTGTGCGTCAAGAAACATCCCCGGACTCGGCTTGCGGCAATCACAATGGCCGCTGATCTCCTCGTGATGGGGGCAATAAAAAATATCGGTGATATCGACCCCCATAGAAGCAAAATGCCCTTTCATCCACTCGCTGAGACGATGAAAATCTTCGTCGGTGTAATAACCGCGCGCAATACCCGATTGGTTCGTGACGATGATGATCCGGTACTCCTTTTGCTGGTACGCGCGGCACACCTCGACGATCCCTTCGAGCAGTTCGAAATCCTCGATTTTATGAAGGTAGTTCTTTTCGACGTTGACGACGCCGTCACGATCGAGGAAAAGGGCTTTGACCACTTACGCTACTCCGCCGCCGAACATCTCTTTTTCGATAATGTCGCAAATCATGTGCTCGATCAGCAGGTGCGATTCCTGGATACGCGGCGTCGCGTTGGAGGGGATCACGATCGCGAAGTCGGCCATCGCGGCCATTTTTCCGCCGTCGCGTCCGACCAGCGCCACGGTGGTTACGCCGCGTTCCTTGGCCGATTCAAATGCGTTGATGACGTTTTGGGAATTCCCCGACGTCGAAATCCCGATAAAAAGGTCCCCCTCCTGGGCCAACCCTTCAAGCTGACGGGAGAAAACGTACTCGTAGCCGTAATCGTTTCCGATCGCGGTAAGGTTAGAACTGTCCGTCGTCAGGGCAATCGAGGGGAGCGAGGGGCGGTCGAAACCGTAACGTCCGACGAGTTCGGCGGCAAAATGCTGCGCGTCGGCGGCCGAACCGCCGTTGCCCGCGATCAGAATCTTTTTGCCGTTTTTATACACGTCGACGCAGGCCTGAGCCACCGAAACCAAACGCTCCACCAGCTCATCGTTTTCCAAAATCGCCTGTTTGGTCGCCGCCGAGTCGGCGATTTGCTTGATAATATAATTTTTCATTGCTTTTTCCTTTTAATAACGGATACCCGTAACGCTACGGATTTTTTCGATCGTTTCGGCGGCGACCGCGCTCGCTTTGGCCGCTCCCATTTTCAGTATATCGCGCACTTCGTCCTGATGGGCCTCATAATAGGCCCTTCGTTCACGGTAAGGACGGAAATACTCCCAGATGACGTCATGGGCGTAGAGTTTGAAGTGGCCATGCCCCTCTCCCCCCGCTTTGTAACGGTTTTGAAGGGCAAGACGTTCTTCGTAGTCGAGGAAGAGTTTGGCAATATTGTAGACGTTGCAGTTTTCAAATTCTTTGGGCTCTTCCATCGGAACGGGTTCGGTCACGATCTTTTTGATGATCTTCGACTGCACTTTCTCTTCGGAGAAAATGGGGATGGTATTACCGTAGCTTTTGGACATCTTCTGTCCGTCGATACCCGGAACGGTCGCAACGTTCTCGTCCACCTTGAATTCGGGAAGGACGAAAATCTCGCCGTACTCGTTGTTGAATTTCAGCGCGATGTCGCGGGCGATCTCGACGTGCTGGATCTGGTCTTTCCCGACCGGAACCACCTGCGAATTAAACAGCAAAATATCGGCCGCCATCAAAACGGGATACGAAAAGAGGCTGTGGTTGGACGCGATCCCTTTGGCGACTTTGTCCTTGTAGCTGTGAGCCCGCTCAAGCAGTCCCATCGGAGTGAAAGAGGAGAGAACCCAATAGAGTTCAAGGACCTCTTTGACATCCGACTGGACCCAGAAGGTACTTTTCTGCGGGTCCATCCCCAGTGCGAGGAAATCGGTGGCCGCCTGCATCGTCAGCCGTGCCAGACGTTCTCCGTCCCCCAGACTCGTCATTGCATGGTAATTGGCGATGAACGCAAACACCTCATTGTCTTTTTGAGATTCGACCATCGGCTTGATGGAGCCGAAATAATTTCCGATGTGCAGATCACCGGAGGGCTGGATACCTGTTAAAACACGCACGTAAAACTCCTTGAATAGGGACAATTTTACCCAACGACGCCTTAAGCTTCGTCTTAAGATTATCTATGTTATATTTTTTGGAGTTCAACGAAAAAAGGATTGACCATGAACGTACAAATTCGCTCCAAAGAGATCAAACTTACCCAACATCTGAACGATCATATTGCCGCCGCCATTGAAAATTTCAAACGCTATCATCTTGATATCACGACCGTCAACGTGATGATCTCCAAAGAGAAAAAAGGGGTCGGCGTCGAGTTCGACATCCACATCGCCCATGCGCAGCCCGTCGTGATCAGCGATACGGACGAAGACCTCGATACCGCGATCGATATGGCGATCGAGCGGGCCAACAAAGCGCTCCGCCGCCTTCACGACAAAGTCAAAGACCATCACACTTCCTCCATCCGGGATATGGAAGTGGCCGAAACCGAGTAATCCCGATGGCGAAGATCAATGTGGTTTGCCCCCATTGCGGGGGCGTCAACGCGATCCCCGTTAAAGAGAGTTACGCGAAAGCCGCATGCGGGCACTGCAAAGCGTCGTTGCTCGACACCAAACCTCTCAGCGTCGATGCGGCATCCTTCGATCGGCTCCTCATCAATGACGAACGGCTCATCGTCGCCGATTTCTGGGCACCGTGGTGCGGCCCCTGCCGGAGCATGGCCCCCTCTTTCGAAGAAGCGGCCCGTGCCTTCGCACTCAAAGCGCAGTTTGTCAAAATCAACACCGAAGAGCAGCAGCATCTGGGAGCCCGCTTCGGCATCCGCTCGATCCCTACCGTCATCGCTTTCAAAAACAACCGCATCGTCGACCAGTTCAGCGGCGCCCGCAGCGCGGCTGAAATCATCCAATGGGTACGGCGCCATCTCTAAGAGGCGTCGTTAACCATTTTTGGCTATCCTTCCTAACTTTCTTTATTCGAGGACACCACACATGTACAACTGGGTTTTATGGTTTCACATCATCTCGATGGTCTCCTGGTTTGCGGTACTCTTTTACCTGCCGCGTCTGTTTGTCTACCATGCCGAAAACGGAACCAACAACGGCTTCGTCGAAGTGGTCGAAGTGATGGAGATGAAAATCTACCGCTACATCGGCGTCCCCGCTTTCTGGGCGACGTTTCTCTCGGGAATCGCGTTGATCGCGATGTCCACGAGCCAGTACGGGGTCAATGTATTCGGTATGGGGGGGTGGATGCACGCCAAAGCGGTGCTTGTGGTACTGCTCATCGCCTATTTCTTTTCGCTCGGACGGATGCGCCTGCGTCTCAAAGAGAACACCGCCTACAAAAGCGGGAAGTTTTTCCGGATGTATAACGAAGTGCCGACAATTCTGCTGATCCTCATCGTCGCCCTCGTGATCGTCAAACCGTTTTAATCTTTTCTTCAAGCCCCTTGCTTTTCAGAACGGCAAGGGGCATCTGAATTACCGAAGTTAGAGCGTAAAGCCACCTCATTCGATGGGGTGGATATAAGCGATCAATCAGGAGTATCTTGCTGCTGAATATCCCCTTCGGGGACGAGAACCTTTTCAAGG
>NZ_SLTI01000005.1 GCF_004347735.1 Sulfuricurvum sp. IAE1
AAATCGTGATTAGCCGGAAGCAACCGGATAACGGGGCCTGATGGAGCATTTGGCCCAGATCCTGCTGCTGCTGGCGGTGGCCATATCCGTGGTGGTCTCCTTCCAGCGCCTGCGTGTGCCCACCAGCCTGGGCTATCTGCTGGTGGGCGTCATTTTGGGTCCGCATACCATGGGCCCCACCGTCTCGGTTCCCGAGTTCGCGACATTGGCCGAATTCGGGGTGGTCTTTCTGCTTTTCACCATCGGGCTGAACTTCTCCCTGCCGACCATCCGGTCCATGAGGCATCAGATCCTGGGCCTGGGGACCGGGCAGGTCCTGCTCACCACCTGCCTGGTCGGGGCCATCGCCTGGCTGGCCGGCCTGCCGGCCGTAGCCGCCTTCATCTTTGGCGCCGCCTTTGCCCAGTCCTCGACCAGCATAATCGCCAGCCTGCTGGCCGAACAGGGCGAGGAAAACACCCGGCACGGCAGATTGGGCCTGGCCCTGTCCGTCTTTCAGGACGTGACCGCCGTGCCCTTCCTGGTGGTGATCCCGGCCCTGGGGGCATCCCTGGCCCCCGGCAGCCTGGCCGGAACCCTGGGGCTGGCGCTGGCCAAGGCGGTGACAGCCTTCGGCTTGGTGTTCTTTGCCGGGCGCTGGCTGCTGCGGCCCCTGTTCCACCTGGTAACCCGGCATCGGTCGTTGGAGATACTCACCCTGGCGGTGCTGCTGGTAGTCCTGCTAGCGGCCTGGATAACCAACAGCCTGGGGCTGTCCCTGGCCTTCGGCAGTTTCCTGGCCGGAATGATGCTGGGGGAAACCGAGTTCCGGCACCAGGTGGAATCTAGCATCCGTCCCTTCCGCGATGTGCTGATGGGGTTGTTCTTCATTGGCATCGGCATGCGCTTCGATCCGGCGGCCATCCTGCCGATCTGGCATTGGGCGGTACTGGGGGCGCTGCTGATCCTGGCCAGCAAGACATTGTTGGTAACCGCCATGGTGCGGATGATCGGCACCGAGTCCCAGGTGGCCTGGCGCACCGGCCTGCTGTTGGGGGTGGGGGGCGAGTTCGGGCTGGCCCTGGCGGCCATCGCCCTTGACAACGGAATCATCAGCCAGGGGCTGGGGCAGATAGCCATCGCCTCGGTGTTGCTGTCGATGGCGGGGGGGGCGGTCGCCATCCGCTTCAACCGGGGCCTGGCCGTCCGGATGTCCAAGGAAAGACCCCGGGGGGCGGAACCGCCCGAACTGCCGGCGGATTCGGACCGGCAGGTAATCATCGGCGGCTACGGCCGGGTGGGGCATACCATCGCGGTGCTGCTGGATTTCAACCAGGTCCCGTTCGTGGTGTTCGACACCGACCCCCGGCGGGTGGCCCAGGGGATGGCCGACGGCTTTAAGGTGGCCTTTGGTGACATCTCGGACCCGGGCCTGTTGTCGGCCGTGCACGTGGAACGGGCCGCGCTGGTGGTGATTACGGTCGACCGGCCCCAGGCCGCCCTGGCCGCGGTCTCCCACCTCCGGGCCATGTGCCCCCAGGTGCCGGTGGTGGCCCGGGCCAAGGACCTGGAATCCAGCCGGATTTTGCTGAAGGCCGGGGCGGTCCATGCCTATCCCGAGACCATAGAGGCCAGCCTGCGGCTGGGGGCGGTGGCCCTGCAGATACTGAAGGTGCCCACCCAGGATATCGACCGGGTGCTCCAGGGGGTGCGGGATTGGGACTACCGCCCGGTGTTGGAGGAGGGGGAAAAAAAGCCGTAGCAGGGGTGAGGGTTTGCAATTCATTACAACGATGCAGTATAATAATATCAAATTTATTGTTGTATCAGTTGAAGCATAAAATTAGCTGTTAACCTGACAGATTTATGAAGAACACCAAGACAAAGCCAAAAGCCAAACGCAGACATACCAATGATTGCGTCCTAGAAGACACCTCTGGCTATCTGACACGCCACGAGCCGCCACGCTTCGTGGACCTGTTCTGCGGTATCGGCGGGTTCAGGATCGCCTTCGAGCGAGCAGGCGCAACCTGTGTATGGTCCTGTGACTGGGACAAGAATTCACAGATGACTTACGAGGCGAATTTTGGGGAGCGGCCGCATGGAGATATTCATGCCGTCGCCGTGGCGGATATCCCAGCGTTCGATATTCTTTGCGCCGGCTTTCCCTGCCAGCCATTCAGCATAGCTGGTGTATCCAAGAAACTCAGCCTCGGAAGGAAGCACGGATTTGAGGATGAGAAGCAAGGAAACTTGTTCTTTGAACTCGCCAACATCATTGAGTATCACAAGCCCGCTGCATTCGTCCTTGAAAACGTGAAGAACTTAAAGAGCCATGATAAGGGCAGGACCTTTGAGATCATCTACAACACTTTAACGGAAGCATTGGGATATCATGTTCATCATCGCGTGATCGACGCCAAGGCGTTGGTCCCCCAGCACAGGGAACGCATTTTCATAGTCGGCTTTCGAGAACCGCGGCACTTTGAATTCCCCGAGATGCCAACGCAGGGGCCTTTGCTGGATTCTATTCTCGATAGTACAGTTCCATGCAAGTATACGCTGACTGACCATCTTTGGACATACCTGCAAAACTACGCCAAAAAGCATAAGGCTGCCGGAAACGGATTTGGCTTCGGGCTAGTGGATAGAAGTCAGGTCGCCCGCACATTGAGCGCCCGATATCACAAAGACGGGTCGGAGATTCTGATATCACAAGGGACTGGCTCGAATCCAAGGCGTCTTACACCGAGAGAATGTTGCCGCCTTATGGGCTTCCCGGAGGATTTCAAGATTCCCGTGTCGGATACTCAGGCCTACCGTCAGTTTGGAAACTCTGTTGTCGTTCCTGTCGTCGAGTTGGTCGCCCGAGAGGTTGTCGCTTCTCTCCGACGTCCTCTCACATATCGTCCTGATTTGGTGCTGAAAACGGCAGAAGGTACTGGAGTTGTTGCCTCGCCAACGACCGCCAGAACGAAGCGCAAACTGCTTTACAAGATACCGAGGAAGAAATCATGAGCGCCTTGTCCATAGATTCAATGCGGAGGTTTTTGTCACGTAGTATCTCCAGCATGAACCGAAACAAGATCAACGGTCTGCTCGCGGAGGTAGATCTACGCCAACACCTGACCGGATTGGGATTTGGGGATCGTATTTCACCCGGTGGCTGGATCGCAAGAAAAGAGGGGCCGGGAGAGTTTGGCCATCGCACCGTGGTCTTCTTTCCGGAGGTTATTGCGCCCGAGTCTGATTATCCCGCTGATCGAGACTTTCCCGCACCTGCACATGGACTCCACACGATTTGCGCTACTTTTCATCAGACGGGTATATCTGCATATTTCTGTGCGGCCTCAGTCCCGGAGCACAACGACACAGATGGGGTAGTATGGTATGCGAAACAACTAGGACTTCCATCCGATCAACCCTACATGCAGTTTCCGGCATGTCTTTCCGGAGCATTTCGCCAAAGAGGGCGAAGGTATAACTTCCTACATTACCACACGGATACCACGGCGATACCCGAGCATGCAGTCGCGGAGGAATTCTCTAAAGAAAGCATACGCATTGCGTTCCAGAACTCCTTTATGGCTGAAATGTCTGATGTGGATGGAATATTTTGGGGGCAACAATTCACATACCCATTGGAAATCAAGGAAAAGACCTCGGCACAGGACCGGGCTCTTGGAGAGTTTTTCGGGCTAGACTTGGGACCGTTTGTGAAACTCTCCTACTATGCGGCCAAGAGAGGCAACCTGCATTCCATATTCATCGTGCGTGAAATAGACACGGTGGAGGATCGAAATCTTGTTTCTTGGTGGTTTATCACGTACGAACATCTTGCGCAGTACGCTTCTTGGATTCAGCAGGGCGGCGGAACAAGCATGATAGGTGGGCTGAGCAGCGTGGTTCGTGTTCCAAAAGCTGAATTTCGACCGCTGGATGCCGCCAATCTGCGATCTTTGTGAGCAGATCATGGCGGATGTATTTCCCCAGACCAAGCGTTCTGAGGTGATGTCGCAAATTAGAAGCGGTCGAAACAAGTGTACAGAGCTGGCTCTCATAAGGGTTTTTCTTGAACTGGGCATTAAGGGATGGCGTCGCAACCAACCTCTGTTCGGGCGTCCGGATTTTGTATTCCGTCAGCAACGCCTTGTAGTGTTTGTTGATGGATGTTTCTGGCACTGTTGTCCTCAACATCAAACGTGGCCCAAGAACAATGCACGCTTCTGGAGAGATAAGCTTCAGTCAAATCGAGCGCGTGACAGGGAGGTTAACAGAGTCCTCAGGAGCAAAGGTTGGCGAGTTCTTCGGATATGGGAACATGAGTTGAAGGCCAAGAACAGACGAGCATTGATCGCACGATTACGCCGATACTTTACGAGGGAATAGCAATGACAGAGGCAAGAATGGGCTAACCATCGGCTTCTGTGTACGTTGCTTTGCGCCCCCGCAGAGCCGTAACGTTGCATGCCCTCCCCATCGGGAGGGCTTCTTCATTTCTCCCCTTGCATTTTTACCCACCATCTGCGATAATAAATCGTCCATTTCCAACCTGCAATCAATCACCATCCATCAATGAAACGACCAACCCATCTTACCGTGGAGAACGTGGCCGAGGTCCTTCTCAAGAAGGGCCGGATCACCCAGGACCAGTACAAGGACATCCTGATCAAGGGAGGAGCCCAGCGGGCTAAACTCCAGAAGTACCAGGAGTCCAACTCCGGGCGGCGCTACCAGCAGGCGGCCAACCTGATCACCCCGGCCGAGATCATCTCCTCCTTCAACCTGCTGATCCCCGACGGCAGCGGGCGCCTGCTGTCGGAGGACGACATCACCCGGGCGGTGGCCGAGGAGGCCGGGATGGCCTACCAGAAGA
>NZ_SLTI01000007.1:300000-377841 GCF_004347735.1 Sulfuricurvum sp. IAE1
CATGCCGGCGAGTTCAAAGGGCTCGAGCGGCTCGAAGCGCGCTCGGCGATCGTCAAACGCCTCGAAGAAGAGGGTTTCATCGAAAAAATCGAAGAGCACACCCACCAGGTCGGCCACTGCTACCGCTGTAAAAACGTCGTCGAACCCTACATCTCCAAGCAATGGTTCGTCCGCAAAGAGGTCGCCAAAGGCTCGATCGACAAGACCAACGCCGGGTTGGCGCAGTTTTTCCCGCCCCACTGGATCAACAGTTACAACGCATGGATGAACGACCTGCGCGACTGGTGTATCTCACGCCAGCTGTGGTGGGGGCACCGTATCCCGGTGTTCTACTGCGACGACTGCGCTCATGAATGGGCCAGCCTCGACGACGAGCCTGCATCGTGCCCCCACTGTTCGGGGAAAAATTTCACGCAGGATCCCGACGTCCTCGATACGTGGTTCAGTTCGGCTCTGTGGCCGTTTTCGACGCTGGGATGGGGGAACGGCGACACCGCTTCCGATCGCCTCTTCCAGAGCGACGACATGGCCCGTTTTTATCCTAACACCCTCCTCATCACCGGGTTCGACATCCTCTTTTTCTGGGTCGCGCGGATGATGATGATGGGGGAAAACTTCACCGGCGAGCTGCCGTTCAAGCATATTTATCTCCACGCCCTCGTGCGCGACGAACACGGGCAGAAAATGTCGAAATCCAAGGGCAACGTCATCGATCCGCTCGACATGGTCGAGAAATACAGCGCCGACGCCCTGCGCTTTACCCTCGCCGTTTTGGCCGTTCAGGGACGCGACATCCGCCTAAGCACCGACAAACTCGAGCAAAGCCGCAACTTCACGAACAAGCTCTTCAACGCGGCCCGTTTCTTGCAAATGAACGTTTCGACGTTTGCCGACCTGAGCGATCAGGAGATCACGACACCGCTGGGGCGCTACATGCTCAGCCGCTTCCGCCGCGCGACGTCGGAGACAAGAGCGTTCATGGACGAATACCGTTTCAACGACGCCGCTACCGTCCTCTACCGCTTTATGTGGAACGAATTCTGCGACTGGGGGATCGAACTCTCCAAGGCGAGCAAAGAGAGCATCGCGGAGCTGGGAAGCATCTACAAAGAGTCGATGAAACTTCTCCACCCGTTCATGCCGTTCATCACCGAATACCTCTACCACGAACTCTCCGGCACGACGCTCGAGGAGGGTGAATCGATCATGGTGATGGAATACCCCGACAACACCGTCGTAGACGAAACGATCGAAAACGAGTTCGCCGCAATCATGGATGCTATCGTCACGATCCGCCGCGCCAAAGCCCTTATCGACCTCGGGAACCAGAAAATCGATCTGGCCTACGTCAAATGCAGCGGCGACGAGGCGATGATGAAGCCTTTTATCACACGCCTCGCCAAAGTCGAAGAGGTCCGTTTTACCGATACGAAAATCGATCAGGCCGTTAGCGATCTGGGCGAAAGCGTCGAGGTTTACCTCCCGACCGACGCCATCGACCTCTCGCCCATCGTCGACCGCCTGAGCAAACAGCGCGAAAAACTCCAGAAAGAGGCCGACAAACTCTCCGCCATGCTCTCCAACGAGCGCTTCGTCGCCAACGCCCCCGAAGCGGTCATCGCAACTAACCGCGAAGGGCTTGCCGACGCGCAGGACAAAATTTCCAAAATCGATGCGCAGCTCGCTTCTCTGGGCCGCTGATCGTGCAGTTCCGGGAACTCTCCAGCGACGAATTCGCCGAAGGGTACGCACTGTTGTGCACGCTGCGCCCTGACCTGGACGTCGAGTACTTCGACAATTTCATGGCCGCACATTACCCCGCCGAATACCGACCCCTCGGAGCATATCAGCGCGGTGAACTGTGCATCTACGCGGGAGTTTCCATCCGTGAAAATTTCGAGCTCGGACGCCATCTCATCGTCGACGATTTCGCCGCCCACGAAGGATACGAGCGCTTTAGCCGCGAGATGATCGATTTTTTGGGCGACTACGCGAAGATGTATCAATGCAAGACAATTCTTTTTTCGGGGAAACAAAGGGGAATCAGTCTGGACGACCTGCAGGGATTCCGCCCCAAGCGGGACGGCTTTATCAAAACGTTGTAGGTTACTCTTCGATCCCTTCGACCTCCACGATCAGCTTCACTTCGTCTCCTACGACGACGCCGCCCGCTTCGATCGCCTTGTTCCAGTTAAGCCCGAAATCTTTTCGGTTGATCTGGCCGGTGAGAACGAAGCCCGAGCGCTGGTTCCCCCACGGATCGGTCACCACACCTCCCATGTCGATATCCAGCGTCACTTTTTTGGTGACGCCGCGGATGGTAAGATTACCCGTCATTTTCTCTTTGGTCGCACCGGTCATCACGAACGAAATATCGCCGAACTTCGCCACATCGAAAAAATCGGCACTGCGGAGGTGATCGTCGCGTTTTGCGATCCCCGTATCGATCGAAGCGGCCTTGATGTGCCCGCTCAGCGATTTGAAATGTCCTTTGTCCAGTTCGTACGTTCCGCTGAAGTTGCCGAATTTCCCGGTCACCGTACTGATCATCATGTGCTTGACCTTGAAGCCGACGTTGGAATGGGAGACATCCACTTTGTATACCGCCGCTGAGAGAGCGGACGAGCCGATCATCAAACCTGCCAAAACCGTTACGAAGAGACTTTTGTTCATTTCAATATCCTTTTTGGGTTGATATCCGATTATTGTAGGGTGTTTTTCTCAATGAATTATTAACGCAATGCTAACGGACGATACATTTAAGACTTTCATCAGTAACCCTTTCTAAACCCTTTTACAACTACCCTAGGCTATACTTTCGCATTTCAACCAAAGGTTATGTATGCAGCTGTGCGTCGCCCTCGATCTCTCCAGCATGGAAGAAAACCTCGCCCTCGTCGAAAAGATCAAAGCCTATCCCATATGGCTCAAGGTGGGGCTGCGTTCCTACATCCGCGACGGAAAGCCCTTCATCGACGCGATAAAAGCGATCAACCCCGAGTTTAAAATCTTCCTCGACCTCAAACTCTACGATATCCCCAACACGATGGCCGATGCCGCCGAATCGATCATGTCGCTGGGCGTCGATATGTTCAATGTCCACGCCTCCGCGGGGCGCAAAGCGATGCATGAGGTGATGAAACGGCTCGAGCCCTACGAAAAACGTCCTCTCGTTCTTGCCGTCACCGCACTCACCTCCTTCGACGAAAACGAGTTCGGACACGTCTACGGAGAAGGGATCGCGGCAAAAGCCGACCGGTTTGCCCGTGACGCCCATGAATCGGGGCTTGACGGTGTCGTGTGCAGCGCCTATGAGAGCGCCTCGATCAAGTCGCTCACTGCCGAGAACTTCGTCACCCTCACCCCGGGTATCCGCCCTTTCGGCGAAGATGCCGGAGACCAGGAACGGGTGGCGACGATCGACGTCGCGCACAACGAAAAAGTCGATTTCATCGTCGTCGGGCGCCCCATCTACAAAGCCCCAAACCCCGCCGAAGTCGTCGAAAGGATTCTCGAGCGCCTCTAAACTGGAATGCTCCTTGCTTGAATTTCGCAAATTTACTGCGAGGAGTCCGCATGAAGTTTATGGATAAAATCGAACTGGTTGTCAAACTCAAAGAGAAAATCGCCGAAGCAAAAGCGACCAACGAAGCGCTTGCCGCACAACTCCAGACCCTCCTGGATCAGATCCTCACCAATCCGAAAAATTCCCCCGCGATTTAACGGTTTGCAAGCACCGCTTTAAGGTGCTTGTTATCTACACATCCGTATAATTACGCCCTCTCAACTAATGGACAGATGGGTGAGTGGCTGAAACCACACCCCTGCTAAGGGTGCGTCCTGGAAACGGGACCGAGGGTTCAAATCCCTCTCTGTCCGCCACCTTCATTAAAACTTCCCGATTAAAGAAACTTCCAAGATACGAAAATCTGATTGTAACCGCACAAAGCTCGCACGGTTTGTATTTACACCCTTGCTTTATCGACGTGTATGCCGCTGTATTCGAGTGCGTAGATGAGCTCGACGGGGTCGATGCGGTCGAAGTTGTCGAAAACGATTTTGCGCAGGTAATCGCGCTCTTCTTTTTCGGCTTTCAGAAGGCTGTGGGCGAATTTCCCTTTTTTCTCGACGACGAGGCGCGTGATTTCGCTGTCCATTTTGACGTGGTTCATCAACTCTTTGATGTTGGTGTCAAAAACGGCGCCCAGCAACGAGAACATTCCCGCCAGATACGCTTTTTCCTTGTCGCGGTGATGGGCATCGTCTTCCATCCGTTCGGCACGGTTGAGGGCAAACTGCAAAATGGTCTGCGAGGCGGGATTGGTCGAAATCTCGGCGTACAGATACACGAGCAGCCAGCGCAGGAGCTTGTCGCGGCCCAGCAGGGTAATAACCTGCGTGATCGATTCGACAGGGGTACTGAACGACTCCTGGTTGTTGAGGAATTTGATCAGTTTGTACGAGAGGTCGGCACGCTGTTTGATGAACATCTCGATCTGGTTCGTTTCGGCATCGTCTTTGATGAGACGGATCAGCTGCAAGATGATGAGATGGGTCACCTCTTTGTAGCCGTCAACCTCGATCACCTCGGGCTTGTGCAGATGGTAGCCCTGAAAATAATCAAACCGGATCTGGCGGCATTTGTCGTGTTCTTCTTTAGTCTCGATCTTTTCGGCGAGGAACTGGATTCCGCTGCTGCGGAGTTTGGCCATCACCGTTTCGATGTTGGGAGTTTCGGCGGCAATGACGTCGATTTTGATGATATGGACGTATTTCATGAGAGGGGCGAATTTTTTGATCATCCCGACGCTGCAGTCGAAATCGTCGATCGCGATGGTATACCCTTTGCGATGGTACGCTTTGATCCTGTCGATCACTTTGTCGTTCAGTTCGATCGTCTCGAGCAGTTCGAGTACGAACCGTTTCTTATCCAAAACGTCGACAACCCCGGACGTCAGCATCTGCTCGTCGACATTGATAAACGCGATGCCGGTTTTTCCCAGCAGCTGGTCGATATCGAGATTGGTGAGGGTGTTGATGATGATTTGCGAGGTCGCTTTCATGTTACCGGGAAATTCCGCAATTCCGTGGGCGGAATCGCGAAATAGCAGCTCATAAGCGAATACATTTCCCTCGTTGCTGAAAATCTTTTGTTTGGCCAGATACAATTTACCCAAAAACGGTTCCTTTTCCGTCTGCCGGACGGTCGATCGGTATACTCATAAACGTATATCGGCATTGTGCCTGAAAAAGGTTGAATTCTTTAACGGATTCTATTGCTTACCGTAGATTTTTAAACCTTCTTTATCCGCTGCCGATCGCTTATCGGTCGTTCCCCTTGCCGTTTCCGTGACCTTTTCCGCCCCGCTCATGGGGAGGCTTTCCCCCTTTGCGCTCGTCATTCCCTCTCCCTTCGTAACGCTGTCCCCCTTTTTTGCCGCGGTAGTGTTCGTCGATGTTCATGTATCTCTCCCCTCCGCGGCGGCGGTCGATGACGTCATCGACACTCACCCCGTGATAACGCGAGAGAAAACGGACATTGGCGAGTTCGACGATTTCATCGTCGCGCAGACGGTGTTTTTTCCCCTCTTTATGGTATCCGTAGGCTTTCCCGTAGGGAGGGCCGGAGTGACGGTGTGAATCGACGACATACAGAGTATGCGGATCCAGCCCGAGGCGCAGCGTGATGTCCCACCAGCTGAGTCCCCGCAGCCGAAGATCGGCGATAAACTGCGCATTGCGGTGCGCGCGGTGGGAGAGGAGATAGACGACGCTCATCTCCTCTCTTGGAATGGAGCGTTCGATCATGACGATTTCACGGTGCGGAACCCGGTAATACTCCCCGATCGAAAGAGAAAGGCCCGTAATCCCCTGGTCCGATCCCGAAATACCGATATCGAAATCGGCGGCAAGCACCCCGCTATAGAGAGTTCCGGCAATCAATGCCGTAGCGGCCAAACGTTTCATGAATATCCTCCTTTTGGATAAAAAAACATTATACACCGCTTTTTGTTTCCGGACGGTAAACGATTGTTCCCCTCTGCCGCCGCGAAGACCGACATGGCGCAATAACCCCCCGGTGTGATACAATAGCGCCCATAATTCAACGACGCGGAGCGAGTATGATCAAAAAATGCCTTTTCCCCGCGGCAGGATACGGAACCCGTTTTTTGCCGGCCACCAAAGCGATGCCCAAAGAGATGCTTCCGGTGCTCACCAAACCCCTCATCCAGTATGGCGTCGAGGAAGCGGTCGAAGCGGGTATGCATACGATGGCGATCGTCACCGGGCGCGGGAAACGGGCGCTGGAAGATCATTTTGACGTCAGTTACGAGCTCGAGCACCAGATCGCGGGAACCGATAAGGAACATTACCTTACCGAAATACGCGCGCTGATCGATCAATGCACTTTTTCCTACACCCGTCAAAACGAAATGAAAGGGCTCGGCCATGCGATTCTCACCGGCGAAACGCTGATCGGAAACGAACCGTTCGCCGTCATTCTCGCCGACGACCTGTGCGACGGCAACGGCGAGGGGGGAGTCCTTTCGCAGATGGCAAAGCTTTATCAGCGCTACCGATGTTCGATAGTCGCGATCGAAGAGATCGATCCGAGCCAGACCAACCGCTACGGCATCATCGAGGGCGAAGAGATCGAAGATGGGGTTTATCGGATCACGAACATGGTCGAAAAGCCCGATCCCTCGGTTGCCCCGAGCAATCTGGCGATCATCGGGCGATACATCCTCACCCCCGATATTTTTTCGATCATCGAAAGCACTCCTCCGGGCAAGGGGGGAGAGATCCAGATCACCGACGCGCTGATGACCCAGGCACAGAACGGGACCGTGCTGGCGTATAAATTCAAAGGGAAACGGTTCGACTGCGGAAGCGTGGAGGGGTTCGTCGAGGCGACGAACTATTTCTACGAAAAAACAAAATAAGCTACATTACCCGTTATTAGCGAAATAGCGGGCCACCCCTTCAACCAGCCCTTCTACCATCCATTTCTGGTATTTTTCATCGGCGATGCGGGCCGATTCGTCCGGATGGCTTATGTATCCCACCTCAAGCAATA
Source organism: Sulfuricurvum sp. IAE1 (assembly GCF_004347735.1). Lineage (NCBI taxonomy): Bacteria > Pseudomonadati > Campylobacterota > Epsilonproteobacteria > Campylobacterales > Sulfurimonadaceae > Sulfuricurvum > Sulfuricurvum sp. IAE1. Next base: position 307,079 of record NZ_SLTI01000007.1, read on the forward strand.
CCGCGGGCATCTGTGCTCCGACAAGAACCCAGAAAGGCCCTTCCCGCACGCCGTTGTCCCGGACGTTCGGAAACTGTTTACGGAGGTTTGAGAGCATCCCTTTTTGCAGGTCGATCGCCAGTTTGTTCGAGGCGATAATCTTTTCGGTATTCAGAAAGCTCAGGAAACTGAGTTTCCCGTACTGCCCCATCTCGTTCATATCCTCGGAGTTTTCCAGCGCCGCGACCCGCATCGCCCTCTCGCTCCGTCCGGGAGAGAGAAAATAGGTTTCGATCCCTTGCGCTAACATCGGATCGGACGTTTTGGGAATCGCGTTGGCATGGACCGAAATAAATAGATCGGCCTCTTTGTCGTTCGCGAATTTCGTACGGTCTTTAAGTTCGATAAACGTGTCGTTGCTGCGTGTCATGTACACGGTATACCCCATCCCCCGGAGTTTTTCGGCAAACTGCATCGAAATTTCCAGAACAATGTTCTTTTCCATAAACCCGTTACCGACGGCACCGCTGTCCTTCCCGCCGTGACCCGGATCGATCACGATGGTTTTTTTGCTGCGGTCTTTTGGGGTCACGCTCACCAACGGGGGAAGCGTCGCCATCAACGGGGGCTCGACGACAGGGGGTTGTGTAACCGGAGTCGTCGCCAGCGGCGGGGTAATTTTGGGGGCGTCCAGGTTGAGGTCGATGTAAACCGATTTCCCCTGCGCGGAGGGTTTGATCTGGATCGCCTTGGTGTGTTCGATGACGAGGCGCAGCGTCTTGGCATCGAACTGCGCGATCTTGATCCGATTGATCTCTTTGTGTTCCAAAGTCTGCGTTTTAGAAAGAGTGGCCGAATCGATGTCGATAATGTAACGGAAGCGCTGTTTATCCGCCTCGATAATCTTCGACATCCGGATCTGGCTTTGCTGTATCGGGGTGTCAAAAAGGAGTTCGAGCCCTTTTTCTTTCCAGCGCGCGTCTTCGAGGCGATGGCGCATCACGACCGAAACGCTTTCGGGACGAACGGGGGGCTCGACTTTCAGTCTGACCGGTTCGGGAGTGGTAAACTTGCCGGCAATGGCCGCGGGTTTGAGCGTTTTATCGTAAATGACGGAGGGGATATTTGTTTCGGCCGATTTGTCGAAAAGTTTTTGGACCGGTTCAGCCGTTTTTACCGCCGAAGGGCGTGTAGTCACTGCGGCAGGGAGCTTGGAAAGATCCGCTTCGTATTTGGAAACGTCGATACCCAGTTTGTGCCCGCCGCGGACAATACCCTCGAGCGCTTCGCGCGCGGTGGCCGTATTTTTGTCGAGCATGGCACGAAGGTAGATCGTTTTGTACTCGTTGTACCCCCGGAACTGTTCGACCTCGTCCCCGCTTTCAAGGGCCTTTCTGGCCGATTCAAGCCGATTGTCCGCCGTAGCGGCATACGAAGCCAAAACAAAAAACGCCAGTAAAAAAAGACGGGCCAGCACGTAAGGTTATTCCCCGTGCGTGAGTTTGTCCATCAGCTCTTTGACGGAGATGATCTCATCGATTTTGTAGCCGTTGCTGCCTGAAAAATAGAGCCCCAGTTCCATGTCGCCGAAATAAGCGTCGCTCAGACGGTCGGCGATACAAAAGCCCACTTCTTTCGCCTCGACCCCGCGGTTACAGGGGGCGACGCAGTTGGAGATACATTTGATCGCAGGCCCCGTTCGGGTATCGATCAGGTCGCGAAGGTTCGTCCGCACTCCCCGTGCGGGATACCCGACGGGAGATTTCATGAGGGTGATGTCCTCTTCTTTGGCGTTCAGGAGCACTTTTTTGAAGTTTTCATGGGCATCGCATTCGTGCGTTCCGATAAAACGGGTCCCCATTTGAACCCCCGAAGCCCCGAGCGCCATCATCGCATCGATGTCGTTTTTATCCCAGATCCCCCCGGCCGCGATGACGGGGATGTTCCCCCATGCCGCCGCTTCTTCGACGACGGGAGCGACAAGGTTTTCGAGCTGGTATTCATCCATAAAACACTGCTCGTACGTAAACCCCTGGTGTCCGCCGCTTTTTGGCCCTTCGAGAACAACGGCGTCCGGGAGGCGGTTGTACCGTTTTTCCCACCGTTTGCAAATGATCGAGAGCGCCTTTGGGGAAGAGACGATGGGAACCAGCGCCACGTCGGGGAAGTCGGCGGTGAATTCGGGCATGTTGGTCGGCAGCCCCGCACCGGTGATGATGATGTCAATCCCCGCTTCGCACGCGTCGCGGACAACGCGGCCGTAGTCGTTGATCGCGTAGAGGATATTCGCCGCCAGCGGAGCGTCGCCGCAGATTTTACGGGCGTTTTCGACGATGGCCGCCAGCCCTTTTTTGGAATAGAAATTCTCCGCATCCAGCGGTCGCCCGGCAACGAGTTTGTCGGCATAGGCCTTGTCACCGTAATATCCGGTTCCTACGGCGCTGATAACCCCAAGCCCCCCTTCGGCGGAGACGGTTCCGGCCAGACGGTCCCAGCTGATACCGACGCCCATGCCGCCCTGTACAATGGGTTTTGGGATCGTATATTTCCCGATTGTAAGTGGCGGAAGACTCATTTGATAACCTTTAATCGCGCAAATTTACGTTTACCGACCTGAAGAACGTATTCGCCCTCTTCCAGCTGGTATTGCTCATCGCTTAGTTTGTTTTGATCGATTTTAACAGAGCCTTGCTTAATCTCCCGCCGTGCCTGCGAAGTAGATGGGCTTAAGCCGCAGTCGACCAGCGCCTTGGCGATCCAAAGCGGTCCGGAGACGGTAAACTCTTCCATATCGCTGGGGATTTCGCTCTGGGCGTGAACCCGTTCAAATTCGGCGTGCGCCGCTTCGGCCGCGTCGCTCGAATGGAAGCGGGCCGTAATTTCGATCGCAAGGGCCTCTTTGACCTTTTTGGGATGCAGCGTCCCTTCCTCCACCCCTTTTTTGAGGGTGTCGATCTCGTCAAGCGTTTTGGAGCTGAGCAGCTCGTAATAACGCCACATCAGTGTATCGCTGATACTGAGTACCTTGCCGTACATGTCACCCGGCGCATCGGCGACTGCAATGTAATTACCGAGGCTTTTGGACATTTTCTGGACGCCGTCAAGCCCCTCGAGGATCGGCATCATCAATACCGCCTGCTCTTTGCCCGTTTCGTAGACGCGCTGCAGGTGCCGCCCCATCAGGAGGTTGAATTTCTGATCCGTCCCGCCGATCTCGATATCGCTGCGCAGGTGGACGCTGTCGTATCCCTGCAGCAGCGGGTAGAGGAATTCGCTGATCGAAATGGAGATCCCCGCTTTGTGACGTTTGTCGAAATCGTCGCGTTCGAGCATCCGTGCGACGTTGTAGGTGGTAGTGAGTTCGAGCATCCCTGCCGCGCCGAGAGCGTTAAGCCAGTCGGCGTTGAAAACGACGGTCGTTTTTTCCGGATCAAGGATCTTGAAAACCTGGTTTTTGTACGTCTGGGCGTTTTCCTGTACCTGCGCGGGGAGGAGTTTTTTGCGGGTTTCGCTTTTGCCGGTCGGGTCCCCGATCTGGGCGGTGAAATCTCCGATCAGAAACTGTACGCGCGCGCCGTATTTCTGAAAAATCGCCAGTTTTTGGAGCAGCACGGTGTGTCCCAGGTGCAAATCGGGGGCGGTCGGGTCGAACCCCGCTTTCACGGTGTACGTTTCCCCTTTTTCAAAGTAGTTTTTCACAAGGGCGACGATACGTTCGTCGTCGATGATTTCGGCGGTGCCGCGTCTGATTTCTCGTAATGCTTCGTTGATCATGTTTTATCCTTGGCTTCGGTACGCGTCGTCGGTCCGAAAAAATTGTATGATTTTCCCTTTTTTCTCGAGTTTTGAACGAAGACGGTTGATGTCGGCTTCGAGGGTTTGAAACTCCATTTCGCAGTACTGGGTGTGTTCGGTCCGCTCTTTTCCAAGCTCGATGGAGTTGATGTCGGCACCCATTTTCGCCATGTAAGTAAGCAGGTCCGCGAGCGACCCCTGGGCGCTTTGCATACTGATGATAAGATGGTAGCGGAAATAGTGCTGCTGTTTCCACCGTACGAACACCATCGGTTCGTGCTTTTCCATCATCGATGCGGCGTGTTTGCACATTTTGTGGTGGACGTGGGCTTTGCCGTCTTGGAGAAACGCGACGATTTCATCCCCCGTTTTGGGATGACAGCAGTAGTCGAATACGACGTCTCCCACGCTCCGGCTCGCATACACTTCGAGCGAGGGGAATTCGTAGAGTTTGGGTTTCACGCGGCTGCGGCTCCAGAAACTGATACGGCTCGTTCCCCGCATCTCGCCAGAGAAACGGTTGACCGTCTCTTTGAGAAGGTCGAGTTCCCTGGGGATACGGTGACGCTGATCGTCGAGATGGGTCTGCTCGAACAGCGCTTCGGCCCTTTCGCGCGAGATACCCAGAATGGTGGTGATAATATTGATGCCGCTCTGGGCATCGATCATCCGGATCCGCTGGTTGCAGTTAGCCCGCATGCTGGCCTTGGCACGCGACGTCTTAACCGCATCCAGCCAGCTGCAACGGAGGATCTTTTTCGGCGCAGTGGTAATCTTGACGATATCGCCGTTGTGCAATTCGGTCAGAAGGCTCGCTTTTTCCTTGTTGATGTAGCACCCTTCCGCCGTATCCCCCACTTCGGTGTGAACCGCGTAGGCGAAATCAAGAGCAACCGCTCCGCGCGGAAGGGTAAACGATTTCCCTTTGGGCGAAAAGACGCTGATGTCGTCGCTGAAAAGGTCGTTTTTGATCAGCTCGTAAAACGCTTCGACCGATTCGTTCTGGTACTGGAGATTGTGGAGCCATTCAAGGCTGATGGGGTTGTTGCCCCCGTTTTTGTATTTCCAGTGGGCCGCGACTCCAAGCTCCGCCGTTTTGTGCATCTCGTAGGTGCGGATCTGCACCTCGAAAATAGCGCTGTCGTGGAAAACGGTCGTGTGCAGCGTTTGGTAGCCGTTTTCCTTGGGGATCGAAATGTAATCCTTGAAGCGCGAGCTAAGCGGCTGAAAGTTCAAATGGACCAGCCCGAAAACGCGATAGCAGTCGATCGGTTTTTTTACCAGGATCCGAACGGCCAAAAGGTCGAGAATCTCATCGATGCTGATCCCCTTACGCTGCATTTTGAGGTAAATGGAGTAGTCGTGCTTAACCCGGCTGAGGATTTGAAAATCCTCTTCATTGAAGCCGTTTTCGAGCATCATCTTGGTCAGTTTTTCGCAAAAAATACTCAGACGGGAGTTGATCGAGCGGTAGTTTTCTTCGAGATAAAGGTCAATCGCCTCTTTCTCTTCTTTAAAAAGGTACTGAAAACTGAGATCTTCGAGCTGGTTTTTAAGAAACGAGATCCCCAGGCGGTTTGCGATAGGGGCGTAAACGACCAGCGTCTCTTCGGCGATACGGTGCTGTTTGGCGGGGCTGAGGGCCCCAAGGGTAAGCATATTGTGAAGGCGGTCACACAGTTTGACGACGAGGACACGGACGTCTTCGATGGAGGCGATCAGCATTTTTCGAAACGACAGTGCGGAGACGACCAGTTTTTCGTCCGAATTCGAAGGGATCAGCTGGGCGTCGCGGATCGTATCGATTTTGGTAAGCCCTTCAACCAGGTTGGCGACGTCTTCACCGTAATCGCGCTCGACGTCTTCGCTCGTGATATGGGTGTCTTCGACGACGTCGTGCAGCAATGCGGCGACGACCATCGCTTCATCCCCCGTGATCGCCGCAACAATCGAGGCGACAAGGACGGGATGGACGATGTAGGGTTCACCGCTTTTACGGCATTGATTTTTATGGGCTTCGCGGGCATACTCGAGGGCCGTAGATATACGTTTGGTGGGGGGAATGAGCGAATAGAGGTGCTCTACGGCAGCCTCTACATCATTGATCCGGGTAATGGTCTCGATATCGATGGTGTTCAATGATGGGGCTTTAGCGTAAAATCAGTTACGGTCGATAAAACCTTTGACGCTGATCAGCCCTTCGGCGATCTCCATCAAAGCGATGTCGGCAGGTTTGCTTTTTTTCACATCGACGTTGAGTTTCGATACGGCACCGTTTTGGAGTTCTTCGGAACGTTTGGCGACGGCCAGGGCCAGCTGATAGCGGTCGATGTTCGCTGTTTCCAGCGCTTTCGCGGTAAGTTGTTCAAGTCTCATTCTGTTTTCCTTTTTTGAGATTTTATTTGACGATCGAACAGCGATCGAAATTGCCCTGGATGATTTCCAGGAGGTTCCCCGGCGTGAACATGTCGCACACGATGATCGGAAGGCGGTTCTCTTTGGCCAGTGCGATCGAGGTGTCGTCCATGACCTTGATGTGATCCTGAAGCGCTTCGTCATATCCCAGTGTCGGGAGCTTGACCGCGTCGTCGTATTTTTTCGGGTCTTTGTTGTAGACACCGTCGACTTTCGTCGCTTTGATAATCACTTCGGCGCCGATCTCGATCGCACGCAGCGTTGCGGCGGTGTCGGTCGTAAAAAACGGGTTCCCGGTCCCCGCGGCGAAAATGACGACTCGGCCGCGTTCCAGATGTCGGGTCGCTCGGCGGACGATGAACGCCTCGGCGATCTGCTCCATCTTGATGGCGCTCTGAACCCGCACGTGCATCCCTTCATGTTCGCACGCCTCCTGCATCGCGATGGCGTTGATGACGGTCCCGAGCATTCCCATATAGTCCCCGGAAGTACGGCGGATGATTCCGTCGGCGGCGGCGGTAACGCCCCGGATGATGTTTCCGGCACCGATGACGATCCCTACTTCGATCCCCGCGTCGACGAGCGTTTTGATCTCCGTAGCGATGAATTTGAGGATTTTCGTATCGATTCCGTGGCCGTTTTCACCTGCCAAAGCCTCACCCGAGAACTTTACCAAAACACGCTTGTAACCCATACCGTCTCCTCTTTGAATTGCGCGTATTATACTTTATTGTCGCTTTAAGGTTGCTTTGATTACACTAGGGAGACAACACATAAGGAAAAACAGGGGATGAAACTTTTCGATGCCCTCCGTTCATGGTTTACCCCGCCTGCCGAGGCCGACGCGCCGCGCTACGGCAGGGGGATACACGCGCTTCCCAATCCAAGGGAACGCGAACTCTTCGACGAGGCGTCCGAAGCGTTCGTGCAGCGCGATACGCTGCGGGGATACGAATATTTCCTCGCTTCGCTTCTCCACGAACAGAGCGATCATCCTCTCACTCACCTCGGCATCGAAAAAACGGAGGGGCGGATCGATTTTCTTCTCTACCAGGGAAGCGCCCTTGTCCGGGGAACGATTACTTCCGAGTCGTTCGAAGCGTATGCCAACATCGCCGTGTGCGAAGGGCTTGACGTAGCCGTCAAGCGCCGCTTCCTGGAACGGAATTTCCAGTTAACCTACGGTCGTTTCAGCCGCGAAGAAGGGGTAATACGCCTGCGCATCCGGCTCGACAACGCGACCGTTACCCCTCAGAAAATCTTTTATCCCCTTCGTGAAATCGCCCTCAACGCGGACTTCGAAAAAGAGTTCATCGCCGCGGAATTCGATGAAACGATCCTTCTTGAATACGGCCACGTCTCCCCGCTGCCGCGTGAGCGGGCGGAACGGCTGTACGCACTGATGCGCGAGTGGATCGCCCGAACGCGCCAAAGCCTCGTCGGACTCTTGTCCAACGACAACAGCGGTATGGTGTCGTTTAGCTACCTGGCACTGTTGCTGCAGATCGATTACCTCCTGATGCCGCGCAAAAAACTGGCCAAAGAGATCAATGAAAAAATCAACGGCTATTTCCTCGACGACGAAAAGCTGACCGAAGACAAAAATGCCGAGCTTGAAACCTATCTGGGCGAGCTTGACGCGATTGTTCCCGAAACGTTCGCCACGCAGTTTTACACCGCCCCCTACACTTTCTCGCCGTACGAACACGCCCTTCACGACGAAATCGCCTCCTTCATCGACGAATCGCTCGCAAAAGTGCGGTGGTACAAAAACAACCGTTCCCATTACGTCATCAGCGTCATTTACCGCTACATCGCCCTGTATATCCTCTACAATTACGGGCTGCACCCTTCCCTGCGCAGCCTGATGCATCTGCACGTCGAGATTTACGCGGGTGACTTTTTCGCGGCCGAGGGGGACGTTCCCCTGTACGACAGCGTCGCGAAAAGTTTCGATACCCACCGCATCGCTCAGCGGATCGCGTCGGCGATCGACCCCTATACCGAGCGCTACAAAGGGCTGAGAAACTTTGCGGATGACCTTAACTACAGCGATCTGGACCATTTCAGCCAGAGTTTTTATCTTCAGATCAAAAATCTCGATTTCACGGAGGTGTGAGGATGAACCTCGCCACCCAGAAGATGGTTGAGAGAACCATCGAGAGTATCGTTCAGGTAACTACCCCCTACGGAAGCGGAAGCGGCTTCGTGTGCGAGGGGATCATCGTGACCAATTCACACGTCGTCGGGGGACTCAAGGAGGTGCTCATCAGCACCGAAACCCTCCCCAAGACGATCGGCACCGTCGTTTACGACGACCCCGCATACGACCTGGCTTTTATCCGCTCTCCTCTTCCGCTGGTGTGCGAACACCCCCTGGCCCTCAGCCTGGAACAGGTCCATGACGGCGACAGCGTCATCGCGATCGGCCATCCATACGGTCTGAACTATTCCACGACCGAGGGGATTGTTTCCAAAGCCGCACGATTGCAGGGTGAAGTCGAATACATCCAGTTCGACGCCGCGATCAATCCAGGCAACAGCGGCGGACCGCTGCTGAACGAAAACACCGAGGTAATCGGCGTCAACACCTTCATCATCCAAAATTCGAACAACCTTGGATTCGCACTGCCCGCATACCTGCTGCACGAAGCGCTGGGGCAATTCAAGGCGGAAAGGGCGGAGAACGTCATCCGATGCGTCTCGTGTAAAAACCTGATCCGTGAAGAGACGATCCGCAACGACTACTGTCCCAAATGCGGGACGAAGCTCGAAGTAGCCAAACGGCGCCGCGAAGGGTACAAACCCACGGGCGTGGTCGCACTGGTGGAGACGATCCTCGAAAATCTCGGGATCAACGTAACCCTCTCCCGTCGCAGCCAGCGCAGCTGGCGGAGCGAAACCGGAGCGACCCGGATCGATATCAACTACTACGATAACGGAATCGTCATCGCCGATTCACCGCTCTGCCGCATCCCGCAGGAGAACATCAACGAGCTCTACGATTTCCTCCTCGCCGAAAACGGCCTGCTGCAGCGGCTTCAGTTCTCCATCAACGAAAACACGATTTTCCTCTCCTACATCGTCGTCGATTCGTCACTCACCCTTCGCCACGGAAGCGAAGCACTCGAAAAACTGTACCGTGAAGCGCCCCGTTACCAGAAACTTCTCATCGAACGCTTCAAGGCTCTCGAACCAAAATACGACGAATTCGAATAACCTAGCGGGCGTTGAGTTTTTCGGCGATCTCCTCTTTTTTGGGGAAATCGGCCCCCATGCTGATGATGAACGATGATGCTTCCTGCAGGGTTAGGGTCGTTTTGATCGTCAATTTCTCATCGACGATGACCGTATAACCGCTGGTGGGGTTGGGCGATGTGGGGATAAACAGGACGCAGACGTTCTCCTGGCGGTTTAGCAGATAAGCCGGCACCCATACGTCCTCTTTGGGATATTCCACGAGCACCACTTCTTTTTTCGCCCCGTCCTCACCTCCGGAGAGCATCGTCGCCAGTTTTTTGGAAACCGAGTAGACCGAACGGATCGCCGGGATTCTCTCAAACAGGCTGTCGATGATGGAGACAAACATGGACCGGCCGTATTTTTCGATCGAGTACCCCAAAACGGCGAACAAAACGATCACGATGACGATCAACGCGACCGTCACCCCGAACGAATGGGTGTACTGGTGAAGCGAAGAAAACGCGCTGATCCCCAGATCCTTGATAAAATTGACGACGATCAGCACCAGGATCAGCGGGAACATCGAAAGCCCGCCGACAAAGATGTAGCGAAGAAGCTGCTGGATTTTGGTTCGAAGTGTCGCGCGCATGGTCAGCCTTGATAACAAATTGCCAAATTATAGAATATTTTTTGAAACGCTGCACTACAATAACGTCCTATATTAGGAGAGAATATGACCCCTTTTCACGATTTCGACCTGAACCTGGACACCTTCATCGACGATCTCAACGCCCTGATCGCACACAACCGCCGCACTATCGCGGAGCTGCTCGCCCTCCCGGTCAAAACGTACGCCAATTTCGTGCGCCCGTTCGATTTTATGGACGAGGAGCTTGAGCTTCTCTTCACCCCGCTCTCCCACATCAATGCCGTCAAAAACTCCGAGGTGACCCAAAAAATTTACGCCGACGCCCTGCCGATCCTGACGGAGTATTCGACATTTGTGGGGCAGAACCTGGACCTCTATGAAGCGTTCAAAGAGATCAAAACCGCCGAATACGGCGCGCTCAACCCCGAACAACAGCGGCTCCTCGATCTGAACATCCTCCATTTCGAGCTCGCCGGAGCCCATCTGGACGAGGCGGCCAAAGCCCGTCTCGCGGAAATCAACCTCCGCAAAAGTACCCTTACGAACGACTTTTCGCAAAACCTCCTGGACGCAACCAACGCATACGAGAAAATCATCACCGACGAATCCGATGTCGAGGGGATCCCCCAAAGCGATCTCGACAATGCCCGTTTCGAAGAAGACGGCATCACAAAATACCGTTTTACCCTCCAGATGCCCTCTTACATCGCCTACATGACCTACGGTCCAAACCGCAACGTCCGCGAAGAGCTCTATCGGGCCTACACCACCCGCGCCCCGCAAAACGAAGCGATCATCGACGAATTGCTGCGGCTGCGGCAGGAGAGCGCACGGTTGCTCGGATTCGACAATTACGCCCAGTATTCCCTCGCCTCGAAAATGGCTCCCGGCACCGACGCCGTGTTCAAATTTCTCAACGAACTGATCGACGCATCGCGCCCGCAGGCGGAAAAAGAGATCGCCGAACTGCGCCAAATCGCCGGAGAAATCGAACTGCAAAGCTACGATACCGCCTACTACGGGGAGATCCTCAAAAAGGCGCAGTACGACATTGACGAAGAAGAATATCGCCCCTATTTCGAGCAGCGTTCGGTCATGGAGGGGATGTTCACCTTTTTGCACGAGCTCTTCGGCATCCGTTTCGACCGGATCGACATCCCCCTGTGGGACGACAAAGCGCTGGCCTACGACATGTATGAAAACGACCGTCTTTTCGCACGGGTCTATTTCGATCTCGAAGCCCGCAAACACAAACGCGGCGGTGCCTGGATGCACAATTTTGAAAGCCATTGCGAAGACCCTCAGGGCAATACCCGCCTCTCCAGCGCTTTCGTCGTCTGCAACTTTCCCCCCTCGTCCGAAACTTCCCCTTCCCTGCTGCGGCACGACGACGTGGTTACCCTCTTTCATGAAATGGGGCATACTCTCCACCACCTCCTCAGCCGCGTTCGCGAACGCGGGGTGAGCGGGGTAAGCGGCGTCGAATGGGATGCCGTCGAATTTCCTTCGCAGTTTCTCGAAAATTTCGCCTACGAACCCAAAGTCCTCAGACTATTCGCCCGCCACCACGAAAGCGGGGCCGTTCTAAGCGATGAAATGATCGCCAAGCTGATCCGCGCCAAGAACTTCCAAAGCGCGCTCTTCATGCTCCGCCAGCTCGAATTCGCCCTTTTTGATTTCGAGCTCCACTCACGCCTCTACCAAGGAGAAGAGATCCAAAACCTCCTCGACCGGGTCCGCGCAAAGACGTCCCTGATCGCTCCCCCCTCTTACAACAAGTTCCAGAACGGCTTTTCGCACATTTTCAGCGGCGGCTACAGCGCGGGATATTACAGTTACAAATGGGCCGAAGTGCTCAGCGCCGACGCCTATTACGCCATCGTGGACGAAGGGGTTTTCGGGTCTGAACTCGCCCGGCGTTACAAAGAGGTGGTACTTGCCAAGGGAGGAAGCCGGAGCATGCAGGAGCTCTTTGTCGAAATGATGGGGCGCGAGTGTGAGACGAAACATCTGCTGCGGCTCAGCGGGATCGAATGATGAAGCTGCTGGCGCTGTTGCTCTTTTTTTATACTCTGCTGGGAGGTACCGAAGTGAAGATCGCATCTTACAACGTCGAGAACCTGTTCGACATGAACGACGACGGGAACGAATACGAACAATACGTTCCCAATACATCGTGGGGGTGGAACGAAGAGATGTACCGGATCAAACTGCGCAATACCGCGCAGGTGATCCGCGACATCGGCGCCGACGTCATCGGTCTGCAGGAGATCGAATCCGAAACGGCCCTCAAAGCGCTCAAAACCGAACTCAAACGCCAGGGGCTCTACTACCCCTACCACGCGTTTGCACGGGCCAAAAATACGACCGTAGCCACCGCGATCCTGAGCCGTTATCCCATCAAAAGCGCCCTCAGCCATTCAGTCAGTTCCCACCGCGCCTATCGGGACATCCTCGAAGTCAAACTCGACCTCGAAGGAAAAAGCCTGCGCGTTTTCGTCAACCACTGGAAATCCAAAAGCGGTCCGGAAAGCATGCGTATTCTCAGCGCCAAAGCACTCAAAAAACGTCTCGCCGCCCTGGACAAAAACGAACCGTTCGTTCTGCTGGGCGATTTCAACTCCGATTACGAGGAATACCGCACCTTCGTCCGCAGCCGCAAACACAACGATACCGGCGGCATCACGGGGATCAACCATATTCTCGGTACGATCGACTCCAACAACAATCCGATCACCTACCAGTCGCTCAAAACGTGCGGCAACTGCCTTTACAACCTCTGGTACGAAGTGGACGGTTCCGAGCGCTGGAGCCATGAATTCCGGGGGAACAACGAAGCGCTCGACAACATGATCATCTCTCCTTCTCTCGCCGACGGCAAGGGTATCGAATACGTTCGGGGCAGTTTTAAACGCTTTGAGAAACCCTACCTCTTTTACAAAGGCAAGCCCTACCGCTGGCAACAGTCACGCAAAAAACCCCGCCACCACATGGGTGAGGGGTATTCTGACCATCTCCCGATCACGGCGGTCTTTAAACTGTAACCCAAATCGGTTATAATGATCGGATGCGACTGAATGTACTTACCCAGTATCTGACCTATCAGCTCTATCACGCTCTCACGCTCCTTGACGCGCTGATGCAAAACCGCGGGAGCGGCGACGTACACGATTTCAGGATCGCGATACGCCGCGTCCGTTCGGTAACGGCCCTGTTTCTCAGCGGGAGTGTCCCTTTCCCTTCAGAGCTCAAAGCGGCCGTCAAATCGACTAACCCTATCCGCGAACTCGACGTCCTGATCGAATCCCTCAAATCCAAACGTTACCCCAAAACCTGCCGAACGCTCTCTTTACTGCGGGGAAGACACGCCGATGCCGCGTTTTCACCGGAATTCAAAACGCAGACACTCAACGCAATCCGCAACCATTACGATACACTCTGCGACGCCGATCCCGACATCTCCTCTACGCACCTGATCGACACCGTTGAGCGCTATTACGCTTCGGCGCTCTCCGATTATGGGCGCATTTGCCCCGAAACCTCCCAAAAAGAGCTTCACCGCCTGCGGGTGCGCTTCAAAAACGCCCGCTACGGCCTCGAATTTCTCGCCAGCTCCCAACTCCGGGAAGAACACCGCAAAATAGCCGAATGCAAAAAGATACAAAATCGGCTGGGAAGGGTCCAGGATGCGTACAATCAGGTGGAATGGCTGAAAAAAGTGTATAAACGATCCCCTTCCTCCGAAACCGCCGAACTGCTGCGGGAGCGAAAGAAGGAGCTCAAGGCGCTTAAAGCCGCCAGTCGATCGGCGTAATGCCGTTACGAGTCAGGTAATCGTTGGTGCGGCTAAAGGGCTTGGAGCCGAAAAACCCTCTGTAAGCAGAGAGAGGAGAGGGGTGCGGGGCGCGCAGGATGCAGTGTTTATCCGCATCGATCATCGCCGCTTTTTTCCCGGCAGGAGCGCCCCACAGGATAAACACGATATGCTCGCGTCTTTGGCTGAGGGTCTGTATCACGCGGTCGGTAAAACGTTCCCATCCCCGTTCTTTGTGCGAAAACGCTTCCCCCGCGCGCACGGTAAGCAGCGTATTGAGCAACAGAACACCTTCCTGCGCCCAGTGGGTCAGGTCCCCGCTTTGGGGATAAGGGCAACCGATATCGTCTACGAGCTCTTTGAAAATATTTTGCAACGACGGCGGAAGCGCTACGCCCTGACGCACCGAAAACGAAAGTCCGTGCGCCTGACCGGGCCCGTGATAGGGGTCTTGCCCCAAAATGACCGCTTTAACCCGGTCAAACGGGGTGGAATTGAACGCGTTGAAAATCTCGCTGCCGCGCGGATAGACCGTGTGGAACTTTTTCTCTTCGACCAGAAAAGTTTTCAATTCGCCCATATAGCTGTGGGAAAATTCCTCTTTGAGCGCCTCTTTCCAGCTCTCGTGAATCTGCGGATCGAGCGCCATTATTTGAGAATATCGTCTTCGAAAATGACCATCTCGTAAATGCTCCGTTTGGCCACCAGCGATTTTTCGGGGGGAACCGTACTGCTGTTGCGCAGACGGGAGAGTTCCATCCGCATCTCCGCCATCTCCTGTTCCATCGCTTCCATTTTGTCTTTCAGACGCATCACGACGTCGACCCCGGCAAGGTTGACGCCCAGTTCCCGCGTCAGGCGCAGGATCGTTTTGATCTTTTCGATGTCGCGCTGGGAATACAGCCGGATACGACCGTCCGAACGCGACGGCGAGATCAGGTTTTCACGCTCGTACTGGCGGAGCGTCTGAGGATGGATGTCGAGGATCTTGGCGACAATGCTGATCATGTATACGGGTTCGTCGTAATGGTGCATCTTCTACTCCTGGGGAAGCGATTTTTTCATCTGTTCGACGAGCTCGGGGTCGATTTTCTCAAGCGGCGGAAGAACGATGTTGGCTTTGAGATACAGATCGCCGCGCATCCCGCTTTGGCGGTTCGTGACCCCCATCTCCTTGAGACGGAAGCGCTGACCGTTTTTGGTGTTTTCGGGGACTTTGAGGGTTACCTCTTTCTCCAGCGTCTGGACGCTCACCTTCCCGCCGAAGAGTGCCGCATAAAGGGGTACGTTGAACGTTTTGACCAGGTTGTCCCCTTCACGCTCGTATTCGGGATTGGGAGCGACGTCGATGCGCAGGTACAGATCGCCGGCCTGCCCTCCCGCCCGTTTCCCTTTGCCGCGGACGCGCAATTTTTCGCCGCTTTTGATCCCGGCGGGTATCTTGATGTCGAAGCTCTCCCCCGAGAGGCTGATCGTGTGCTTGCCGCCCAGTACGGCGACAGCGAACGGAACCGTCACGTTGGCGTCGATGTCGAGGTTCATCCCCCCGAAGCCGCCGCCGAAGCCGCCGCCGCCGAAACCGCCGAAACCACCCCCGAAGCCGCCGCCGAAGCCGCCGCCCTGTCCGAAAATGTTGCGCAATATATCGTCCAGATCGACATTGGCCCCCTGGCCTCGCGCGAAATCGTGAAAATTCTGGCCACCGAACATCGCGTCACCGTACTGATCGTATTTGGCCCGTTTTTCTTTGTCGCTGAGAACTTCATAGGCGGCATTGATCTCTTTGAATTTTTCTTCGGCCTTGGGATCTTTGTTGACGTCGGGATGGTACTGACGCGCCAGTTTACGGTAGGCTTTTTTGATCTCCGCCTCGCTGGCACCGGGTGAAACTTCGAGCGTGGTATACAAACTTTTTGACATGATCGGTTCCTAAAAATATATCGGTCTGTTTTTCTAAAAAAATTATAGCACTAACATTGAGTCCGTGTCAATCAAGTTAAAAACAGTATGTTCGCAGGACAGGGATTACAGAAGGGGTTATGTGTTGCGCCCCTGAGGCGCAATGTTTTTTAGTGGAGGAAATGGCGAATGCCGGTGAAATAGAGGGCCATGCCGTGCTCGTCGGCGGCAGCGATCACCTCGTCGTCCCGAACCGAGCCGCCCGGCTGGATAACGGTTTTGACTCCCGCACCCGCGGCCGCGTCGATCGAATCGCGAAACGGGAAAAACGCTTCACTGGCCAGTGCCGAACCGCTGACGTCCAGCCCCATCTCTTCGGCTTTTTTGAGGGCGCAGCGGGCCGCGTCGACACGTGAGGTCATCCCCATGCCGACCGCCACCATCGCACCGTTTTTGACGTAAACGACGCAGTTTGATTTGGTCAGAGAAGCTACCTTGTAAGCGATTTCGGCGTCTTTAAGCTCCTGCGCGCTTGCCGTGTGCTTGGTCACGAGTTTGGCATTTTTCACCTCATCGTCGGCAACCTTGTCGGCATCCTGGAATACGAATCCGCCGTCGATATGTTTGAAATCGACCGCGTCGTTGCTCAGGACGATACGCTCCGCACCGTATTCGAAAAGTTTGAGACGTTTTTTCGGTTCGAACACTTTTTGGGCCTCTTCGTCGATCCGGCCGGCGATGATCACTTCGAGGAACATCTCGTTCATCTTTTCGGCGAGCTCTTTGGTAACCACGCCGTTCACCGCGACGACGCCGCCGAAAGCGGAGACGGGATCGCATTTGAGCGCTTCGGTATAGGCGTCAAGCAGGTTGTCGCGGATCGCAAAACCGCACGGGTTACCGTGTTTGACGATACAGACGGCGTTTTCATCTCCGAATGCAGCCGCAATCTTCACCGCGCCGCTGATGTCGGTGAGGTTGTTGAAGCTTGCTTCCCCTTTGAGGGTTTTGAAGTTTTGGGTGAAAAACGCGTCGAATTCGTACAACGCCCCTTTCTGGTGCGGATTTTCGCCGTAACGGGTATCCATCACCTTGTTCCCGACGATAAACTGTTTGGCACCCATGCCGTTGTTGAAGCGTTTGTTCATGTAGTTGGCGATCATGCCATCGTACGCGGCGGTATGTTCGTACGCCTTGATCATCAGGTCACGGCGGAATTCGACGCTGTTGAGGCCGTTTTCGATCGCATTGAGGACGAGCGAATAATCGCTTGGATCGGTCACGATCACGACGCTGTCAAAGTTTTTTGCCGCCGAACGGACCATTGCCGGGCCGCCGATGTCGATGTTTTCGATGATCTCTTCGAAATCGTCGGTTTTCTCGATCGTCGCTTTGAACGGATAGAGGTTGACGCACACCAGATCGATCGCCTCGACGCCCAGTTCTTTCGCCTGGTCGAGGTGCGACTGTTTGTCGCGGCGGTGAAGAATCCCCCCGTGGATATAGGGGTTGAGGGTTTTCACCCGTCCCTCGAAACATTCGGGGAATTTGGTCACTTCGTCGATTTCGATCGCATCGATCCCCTCTTCACGGAGAAGTTTGTAGGTTCCTCCCGTCGAAATGATCTGGTACCCCAGGCCGATCAGGGATTTCGCGAACAGAGCGATATTCGTTTTGTCGCTTACACTGAGCAAAGCGCGCTTCATGCAGTTCCTTTGTACGGGTCGTGCGCCCGTGAATTAATGGCGGAATTTTAGCTGAATATGCTTTAAGGTAAGGTAAAGTTTTATCATGAGTCTGTACCGTCACCCATTTGAACCGATCATCGACGAGCACACGCGGGTATTGTTTTTAGGAAGTTTCCCCAGTATCGCGTCGTTCGAACAATCGTTTTATTACGCCCATCCACGCAATGCGTTCTGGCCGATCCTGGAGTCAATTTTCGGCGTCTCGCTCTGCTCCAACGAAGAGAAAAAAATATTTTGTCTTGAAAAAGGGATCGGATTGTGGGATGTGATCGGCAGCTGTGAGCGGAGCAATTCGAGCGATACGAATCTCAAAAAATGTGTTCCCAACGATTTCGCGGATCTGAGGGAACGATACCCCGGCATCCGCAGAATCGGGTGCACGGGGAAAAAAAGCTTTGATCTGTTTATGAAATATTATGGTCGAAGCGGCATAGAAGCGGTGCAGCTCCCCTCCACCTCGCCGGCTCACGCGTCGATGAAAAGGGAAGAAAAAGAGAGGATTTACAAAGCCTTTCTCGAAGATAACGGGATTCTTTAACTGTTGAGAACCTGTTCGAAAATCGATTTAGCCGTTTTCCAGCGGTCTCCCTTGGCGTTCATCATCACGATCACGCAGTCTTTTCCGTCTTTTTTCGCCCGGGCGATGAGACACGGTCCCGCTTTGGCGGTATAACCCGTTTTGATCCCGACCGCGTACTGATAGCGGTTGAGGAGGCGGTTGTGCGTATAGGCGTAAAACTCACGGTTCTTATTGAGGGCACGGTATCGATGCTCGTTCATTTTGCTGATTTCGTTGAATTTGCGGTTTTGGATCGCGTATTCCGCCATTTTGAGCAGGTCTTTGGGGGTCGAGTAATGCCCTTTCGTATCGTATCCGCAAGGGTTGGTAAAACGGGTATGGTTCATCCCGATCGCCCTGGCCTTGGCGTTCATCATTTCGACGAACCGTTCCTCGCTCCCCCCCACGGCGATAGCGATCGCCTTGGCCGCATCGTTGTCCGATTTGATCATCGCCGCCTTGATGAGATCCTCCAGTCGGATCACATCGCCTCTCCGGTATCCTGCGATGGTGGGCTCGACCCGAGTCATTTCCCGCGTGATCGTCACCGGCTGCGCGAGGTTTCCGCGCTCGATCGCCAGAATCGCCGTCATTACTTTCGTCAGGCTGGCGGGCTGAACCTCCTTGAACGGTTCCTTGGCGTAGAGGGTCTGCTTGGCGCTGAGGTCCTTGACTATGAGGGCTTCGACTTCGAGCTTGCTAAGCTCGGCTTTGTTGATATCGCCGTACAGGCTGAGAGAAAAAGTAAATAAGAGTGCGCTAAAGCGTTTGATGATCATACGATTCCTTTAAAACTTTTTTGATTATGACATACGAAAGCAAACCCTATGCCATCTGTGCTAAAATTCGCGTCAAAAAAAAGGGGGGGAAAGATGCGACGCTTCAAACGTTTATTCGCCGTTTTGTTCGTCGTATCGACTCTTTTGGGCGCGCTGCACGAAGTGATCCACGATCACGACCATCACGCGGACGCGCACATGGAAGAGAGCTGTCCTCTCTACCTGCTGGGGCACACTCCCGTCGTACTCAACGAAGAGGCTCACCTCGAAACCCTCGCCGCTACGTTCGAACCCTATAAAACCCCTCCTGAGACTCACGCATCCAATATCCCGGTCCTTTTCAAAAACCGCTCGCCTCCCCTCTCTTCTTAAGCACATCAACCCATTTTACTCAGCACGATTGCAAAATTACACGACCAGGAAACCGTTATGATGAATAAACTTGTATTGTCCGCCCTGGCGGCGGCAGCTTTGTCGGCCGACAGCACGGAACTTCAAAACCTCAAAGCGCAAATGGCGCAGATGGAAGCGATGATGAAAACGATGCAGCAGAAAATTGCAGCACTCGAAAATGCCGGTACGGCTAAAACAACCCTTAACGAAGAGGCGCATGAACACCCGGCGGATGAGCATCAGGATCATTCCCTCGCACATGAGGTCCACAAAGCCGCTTCAGGCATCGATATCTCACTGGTGCTGGACGCTTCGTACGTCAACCGTTCCAAAAAAGACGAAGAGCTGGCTCACCTCGAGCTCCCCGGCGTCGCGCACGGACTGTTCGCACCGCACAACCATAACGGCTCAAGCCATCCGACCTATAACGCCCAAAACGGCTTCAACCTCAATTACGGAGAACTCGGGCTGCACAGCAGCGTAACACCCAATGTCGAAGCCGAAGCGCTCCTCCATTTTTCCGAAAACGCGGTCGATATCGAGGAAGCCTTTTTCACGTTTTGCAACCTCCCCTACGGCCTCCACCTCAAAGGGGGGAAATTCCTCAGTGATTTCGGCTATCTTAACTCAACCCACCATCATGAATGGAGTTTTTCAGACATGCCGCTGGTGTACGAAGCGTTCCTGGGCAATCACGGCATCGACGAAATCGGGGTTCAGCTGCAGTGGGTCGCACCGACGAGCAACTACCTGATGGCCGGCTTCGAAGCGCTTCAGGGGAAAAACGAATCGATGTTCGGGAATGAAGCGCTCTCCGACCCCCGTGATACCGAAGTGACCCTTTCGGGATCGCCGTCGCAGCCTTCTTTGCTCATCGGTTACGTCAAAACCGCCGCAGAATTTGCAGACACGACCTTAAGCGCCGGCGTCAGCTGGGCTCGCGGCAAAAGCCGGATCGACCATTTCAGCGACGAGACTCCTTACGGATTCAGCGGTGAAAGCGACCTTTACGGCATCGATTTCACCCTGCACCACCGCTTTTCGGGAGGGGCTTTCCTCACCTGGCAAAACGAATGGCTCCACCGCGATATGGAGGGAACCTATTTCGCCGACGACGGTACGACACTCACCCCCTCGGCAATCCGCAAAAAACAGTCGGGATATTATTCGCAGCTGGTCTATTCTCCCGATGAGTTCTGGGGAATCGGGGCCCGTTACGACATGATCGACCGCAACGACGTTACCGGAACCGACCTTTTCTCCCCCGAGAATATGGACCAATATACCGCGATGATCGAATACCGGGACGGGGAATTCGCCCGCTATCGGCTGCAATACACCCATTCCGACGCCTTTTTCAACGAAGCGCAGCAGCGTCAGAACATCGATTCGCTGATTTTCTCGGTCAACCTTCTACTGGGATCGCATTCGGACCATTCGCACGACTAAGCTTCTCTCGCCGGCGCGGCGTATGATGCTTCGCCGTAAATTAGTGCTATAATCTAGTTCATGCGAAGCACATCCCCGGCAACCGTCACCGTTGTGAGCGAAGGTATCAAAACCCGCCTGGTATGCCGGGGGGATTGGACGCTTCCCAATATTTGCGACGCGGCCCGTACCCTTGAGCAGTTTCGTCCGCTAACGTCCGTCGAATGGGACGTGCGTGAAGTATGCGACGTCGATTCGGCCGGAATGGCCCTGTGGCATCTCTACGACCGTTCATTTCGGGAGAACGGCATCGAATCGACCCTCATCGGAGCGGACGTTAACCGGACCAAACTTTACCGTCTCCTTTACCCCCATCCGATCCAAGACACCCCTCCTCCCGCCGAGCCGTCATGGCTTTACAGGGTAGGATTCCAAACCCATCGTCACCTCACAGGCGTCATGAATTTTCTCGAGTTTTTAGGAGAGGCTTTCGTATTGCTGTTCTACACATTGCGGTATCCTTCGAAAATCCGCTGGCATGCGATCGGCGCGCACGTTCGGACGACCGGGGCGCAGGCTCTGCCGATCATCGCGATCAGCGCTTTTCTGATCGGGGTGGTCATCGCATACCAAAGTATCGTGCAGCTTCAGAAATTCGGGGCCGACATCTTCATCGTCGATACGATCGGCATTTCCCTCACCCGTGAACTGGCACCCCTTATAACGGCGATCGTCGTCGCCGGGCGCAGCGGTTCGGCCTTTACGGCACAGGTCGGAGCGATGAAAATGACGCAGGAGATCGACGCCATGAGAACGATGGGGTTCAACCCGTTCGTTTTTCTAGTATGGCCCCGCGTGCTTGCCCTCATGATGGTGATGCCCCTGCTGATTTTTTTCGCCGATATCGTCGGTATTTTCGGCGGTATGGTGATCGCCTCGACCCAGTCGCACATCAGTTTCACCGAATTCATCCATCGGCTCCAAAACGCCCTCGCCCTCAAACATTACGTTATCGGAATCGTCAAAGGACCGTTTTTTGCCTTTCTGATTGCAATGGTGAGCCTTTACCGGGGATTCCAGGTATCGATGAATACCGAAAGCATCGGCCACTATACGACCAAGAGCGTCGTCAATTCGATTTTTCTTGTTATCGCGTGCGATGCCGTTTTCTCGGTACTCCTGACGGAGCTGAGATTATGAAAAAAGCCCTCATTACCGTCCGAGACGTCGTTACGGCATTCGATGACAATCTGGTACACGATCATGTCAGCTGTACCGTTTACGAAAACGAAATCTATGCTCTGCTTGGGGGAAGCGGGTCAGGTAAATCGACCCTGTTACGGGAGATGATCATGCTCGAACGCCCCCGCAGCGGCCGGATCGAGGTACTCGGGTACGACCTCGCGCGCCTCTCGTACGAAGAGGCCCAAAACCTTCGCGGAAAATGGGGGGTTTTGTTTCAGTCCGGAGCCCTCTATTCGTCGTTGACGGTCGGTGAAAATATTGCGCTGCTCTACCATGAATACACCCGACTCCCGCCCAAACTGGTCCGTGAGCTCGTCAAGCTCAAAATCGACCTAGTCGGCCTCCCCCCTCACGCCGTCCATCTCTACCCCGCCCAGCTCAGCGGCGGCATGGTCAAGCGGGCCGCGCTCGCACGGGCACTCGCCCTCGACCCCAAATTGCTTTTTCTCGACGAGCCCACATCGGGGCTCGATCCGCTGAGCTCGCGCCAATTCGATACCCTCATCCGGGAACTCCGCGACCTTTTGGGGCTGACGGTGGTTCTGGTTACCCACGATTTGGATACCATACACCACATCGTCGACCGTTTCACCCTCCTGGGGGACAAAAAGGCGATTGCCGAGGGAACACTCTCTGAAGTGCTTGGCGTCTCCCATCCGATCGTGGATTATTTTTTTCAGAAGGGGACACATGGAATCTCGTTATAACTACACCTTCACGGGCCTTTTCGTCGTCGTGTTCGCCATGGGGCTCATCGCGTTCGCGTTCTGGCTGGGGAAATACGGTCAGGACGAACACGATTATCGGCGTTTCCATGTCTACATTACCGAGTCGGTCTCGGGACTCGCCCCCGAAGCGGCGGTCAAATACAACGGTGTCGACGTCGGAAAAGTCGAATCGATCCGGATCAATCCCCGCAATAACGAAGAGGTCGAACTTATCCTGAAAATCAAAAAAGAGACCCCCATCAAAACCGATTCGTACGCGGTGCTGAAATTCTACGGCATCACGGGGCTGGCGTTCATCGAGATCACGGGAGGCTCCAACAACGCCCCCTTGCTGATGGAAAACGGCCAGCGCGCTTCCGTCATCCCCTCGCGCCCCTCGCTCATTACGCGGCTGGACGAATCGCTGAGCAACGTCGCCAACAAACTTTCCCAGACCCTTGACCGCGCCGACCGCCTTTTCGATGACCGCAACATCGAAAACGTCCGGCAAAGCCTCGAACATCTCCGCTCGCTAAGCGCACAGATCGACGGATACCAAAAAGAGATCAAGACGATCCTCGAACGGAGTGCCGCGCTCGAATCAAACGCTTCCGAAGCACTCGGAAGCATGAAAAACGCCGCCGGAAGCGTGAAACAGACCTCGGATAACCTCAATACGCTGGTGCAGACGAAAATGACCGCAACACTCGATTCACTCCACAAAACGTCGATCCGCAGCGACGCGCTGATCCATAAACTCGAAACGTCGCTGGACCGAGGTGACTACGATCTCAAATCGATTGCTTCCCCTACCGCCGCCGAGCTTAGCGAGCTGATTTCCCAGACCAAAACGCTCACCCAGGAGATGGAGACGACGATCCGGGAGCTGCGCGAAAGTCCTTCGGATCTTCTTTTCAAAAAAACACCCCACAAACCCGGTCCAGGAGAATAACCATGCAACGATCCCTCCTTTTGTTTCTCGGCGCATTGACGTTTGCGGGATGTTCGCTGAACTCCCCCGCAAGCAGTGTCTACACGATTCTGCCCCTGCCGGAGGCTTCCCCCGACATCTCAGCACCGCGCCATGGGGGAACGGTTAAACTCGCCCCGACCCGTACCCTCCCCTCGCTGGGCACGAAGAGCCTTCGCTATCTGCGTCCGCAGGGGGAATCAGGCGAATACCTCTACAGCCGATGGAGCGATGCCCCCGCTTTGCTGATCGAACGGACGCTGGTCTCATCGCTGCAAAACAAAAAACTCTACGCCGCGGTCCTTCCCCCCGGTTCGGCCGCCGCACCTTCGCACCTGCTCGAGTCGGATCTCACTTCCTTTGAGCACCGTTTTCGCCCCAATGGGGGGAGTGAAGGCTACATCGACATGACCTATCGCCTCGTCGATCCGAAAACCAAACAGACGCTTGCTTCCAAACGGTTTCAAATCGTCGCTGCCGCCGCAACCGACGATGCCAAAGGTGGTGTCGACGCCCTCAGCCGCGCCACCCGCGAACTTGCCCGTCAGAGCACCGAATGGCTGGCGGACTATCTACAGGAGAAACCATGAATCAAAACATCGCGATCCTCTGCTCGGGAGGAGACGTTTCGGGGATGAATCCTGCCCTCAAACGCTTCGTCGAGTATGCGTTTGCCAATAATTTAAATCCTTTTTTCGTATACCACGGCTACGAGGGGCTCATCGACGACCGGATCGTTCCGGCCGGATATTCGGACGTATCGGGGATCATCACCCGGGGAGGAACGAAAATCGGTTCGGCCCGTTCCGAACGGTTCAAAGAGAGCAGCTACCGCAGGGTCGCCGCGGAGAACCTCCGCAAACGTGGCATTTCCATGCTCGTCGTACTCGGGGGAGATGGAAGTTTCCGCGGGATGGAACAGTTTTACAAAGAGAGCGGCATCGCTTTTTGCGGGATCCCCTCAACCATCGACAACGACATCAACGGAACCGATTACTGTCTGGGAGTCGATACCGCCCTGGGAGTGATCCGTAACGCGATCGACCAGATCCGCGATACGGCGTCATCATTCCGACGCGCCTTCGTTGTCGAAACGATGGGACGAAACTGCGGCTACCTTGCCCTTGTCTCGGCTCTTACTTCGGGGGCGGAGTTGTGCCTGATTCCCGAAATTCCGGTTGACATAGAGGAGTACAAAGAGTGTTTCGCGTCCCAAACGTCGTCCGGAAGGGATTATTTTATCGCTGTTGTATCCGAAGCGCTGAACGCTTCGTCGACGGTTGCCGAATGGTTTGAGCGTGAGCTCGGCTTCGAAGCCCGGGTGAATGTACTGGGGCATACCCAGCGCGGCGGAAACCCGAGCGTCTATGATCGCTTGATGGCCTACCGTTTTGTTACCTACGCCATCGACGCCCTCCTTGCGGGAAAAACCGATTCGGTCATCTGTTATACCAAAAGCCACTTCGTATTCCGCACGATCGACGAAGTCGCGTTACACCCCTACCGTCTCGACGAGGAGCTGCTTAGTCTCGGGCGCGGGCAATTTCTTCCATCGCGCTGTCAAAGGTAGGGTATAAAAACGTAAACCCCGCTTCCTGCAAACGGCGGGGGTACACCTCTTTGGAATCGAGCATCACGCACGATCCTTCCCCGAAAATGAGTTTCACCAGCCATGCGGGAAGGTCAAAAAAGGCGGGGCGCTGAAGAATACGGCTCATCGCTTTGGTCTGTGCCAGGTTGCTGATGGGCTCGAGCGCGGTAAAATTAACGACCCCTTCAATCTGTGGATGTTCGATCAAGAACTCGCACGCGCGGACGAGATCGGCCAGATGTATCCACGAAATCATCTGGTATCCGTCCCCCATTTTTCCCCCGAGCCCCAAGCGAAACGGAGGAAGCATCTTGGCCATTGCCCCCCCGCCGTTGCCGTAAACCACCCCAAAACGCATCAGGCACACCCGTGTTTGCTCCGACTGTGCCTTCATCGCCGCACTTTCCCATCCACGGACAAGATCAGCCAGAAAATCATCCGCCGTATGACGCGAGTGTTCGTCATGCTGATGGAAACTGTCATAGATTCCTACTGCCGAAGCATTCAGGAAAACACGCGGAGGCCGCGCGCACCGTTTGATGCCGCTGACGATCTTTTCGGTCGTTTCCCACCGGCTTTGACGAAGTAGCTGTTTATATTCATGGGTCCATCTCCCGAGGATATTCGCTCCCGCCAAATTGATAAGTACGTCCGATCCTTCCACTCCCGAAGCAATTATATCGGCATCCGTGCAGTCCCGAATGCTCAATGCATGAACTTCATCACCTTTCCCTCGAAAATACTTTTCCAACGCGCTTCCTACAAAGCCGCTCATACCGCAAATGACTATTTTCATGAAATCACAAATCCTTTGTTGGCTCTCTGCGACGATTGTAACTTAAAAGGGGTATGGGAGGTTTAAAGTTATAATTGATTCGACACTTTAATCCTGTTCTAAACCAAAGGAATCGCCATGCTGTACCAACTGATCGTCTACGTCCCTGCCGGGGATGCTGAAAATCTTAAAGAAGCACTGTTTGCAGCAGGTGCCGGCAAATACGAAAATTATGACCGTTGCAGCTGGGAGTGCGGCGGCAGGGGACAATTCCGGCCGCTTCGGGGAGCGAATCCCGCCATCGGAAGCATCGATACGGTTGAATACGTCGAAGAGATCAAAATCGAAACGCTCTGCTCGGTCGAAAATCTCAAAAAGGTTTTACGGGCATTAAAAGAGAACCATCCCTACGAGGAACCGGCTTACGGGGTTATCGAACTGAAAACGCTGGAAGATTTTAAATAGAGGGGAGAAGATGCCCCCAAAGGGGCAAAAAAGGCGGTATCAGCCGCAAGAAGGAACGTTTCCTGAATCCGAACCGTATTCGAACAGGAAGTCGCGCAGGTCTTGAGCCTGGCTTTTGAACAGATCGCCGTTGAAGTAAGCCGCCGATTTGTCGTTTGCGTGCGCTTTGATGATTTTTGCCGCACCGTTGGCGAAAAGGTCATCCCACTCGTCCTGAGTATGCATCGCAGCACCTTTTGTACCGCTGCCGTGGCAGTTTTTACAGGTTTTCAAATAGGCTTTTTGCCCTTTTTTGACATCCGCAGATGCGGCTGT
The DNA here is from genome assembly GCF_004347735.1 of Sulfuricurvum sp. IAE1. Classification (NCBI taxonomy): domain Bacteria; kingdom Pseudomonadati; phylum Campylobacterota; class Epsilonproteobacteria; order Campylobacterales; family Sulfurimonadaceae; genus Sulfuricurvum; species Sulfuricurvum sp. IAE1. Next base: position 333,788 of record NZ_SLTI01000007.1, read on the forward strand.
ACTCATCATTCCTACCGCTACAAGTGCAGCAAGAAAGCATGAAGCAGACTTTTTCATGTCGTTCTCCTACGAAATTTAATGGTTTAAGACACCTTCAACGTTTCCGAAAAAACGGTGAAGATGTCTTGATGCCGGACATCATATCCCATAAAGGGTAAATAGAGGTTTAATGTTATGTAAATGTGATAGTTTTTCAGCTTATTTTATCAAAATTGTATCAAAGCTTCACGTTACTGTTCATCACCGTTATCTTCCGGTTCTTCCTGCGGCATTCCGACGTTGACCTCGCGCCGGATTTTTTCCTGCCGGATTTTGCGGTACGCTTTGTACTGGGCCTTCCGCAGGGCTTCTGCGTCCAACCCAACTTCCTCGGCAATCGCTTCGGGGGCACAGCCCGCTTCGTTCATTATCACCATTTTGAGCTCTTTTTTGGTCAGATGGCGTTTAAGGGCCGCGTAGAGTTCCCGTTCATCCTCACCGATCTCGACGGCGCTGCATCCGTATACGCGTGCGAGTACTTCGCGGATCGTTTTATCGGGGTTGTACTGGGTCCAGAGTGAATTTTCTAGCATGGTTAAAATACCTTTGTGATGATCTGCGTCAAATCTTTCGTCTCGACGATAACGTTCGCCTCTTTTTTGAGGATCTCCTTGGCACAAAAGGCCACCCGCGTCCCGGCATGGGCGAACATCGAGCGATCGTTCGCACCGTCCCCGACCACCATCGTCTCTTCGGGACTGATCCCGAAAAGTCCCTGCAACCGCAGCAGCATGTCCCCTTTGGAGAAATCGAACATCATGTCGCCGCCTACAAGCCCCGTAAGACGGCCGTGTTTCTCGTGCAAGACGTTCGAGAAATCGGCGTCGTACCCCAAGATTCCTTTTGCGTGCGACGTCGCGCTGCGGAATCCCCCGCTAAAGCAGACCACTTTAATGCCCCGTGCCTTGAGATCGGCGATGGTCTCGGCCGCGCCAGGCATGTAAGGGAGGTTATGGCAGATCTTCTCCACTTTGGAAAACTCCAGCCCTTTCAACAGCCCTACCCGCTGCTGCAGGCTTTCGAAAAAATCGAGCTCACCGTTCATAGCCCGTTCGGTGATGGCCGAAACCTCGGCACCGATCCCCAGCGCTTCCGCAAAAAAATCGATCGTTTCCCCGTCCATCAAGGTCGAATCGAAATCAAATACCGCTAACTTAATCAAAAGACTTCATCCTCTTTGTTATAATGGCGCAATTATATCCAAGGGTACCTTTTGTTCGAATCATTCATCCGTAAACTCCGAAACGAGACCTACATCACCCTCGAAACCACACCGTCGCGTTCGGCCCGCTTCGCCCCAACGGTCGATAAAATCGAATCGCTCGGCCTACAGCACCTCGTCGACGGATTCAGTACGACCGACAACCCGCTGGCGAAACTCAAATACAACGCCCTCTTCGCCGCACAGATGCTCCAGAACCGCTTTGGCCTTCCGGTACTGGCCACCATGAGCATGCGCGACCGCAACCGTATCGCGCTGCAGTCTGACCTGCTGGGGGCCAACGAGGCCGACGTCCGTGCGATCCTCGCCCTCACCGGGGACAGCGCCCACTATTCTGACCAGCCTCACGCCAAAGGGGTTTTCGAAGCCAACAGCAAACTCCTCCTCGACATCATCGCCACCCTCAACGCCGGCACCGATATGGCGGGGCAGAAACTCCTTTCCCCCGTACAGGAGATTTACCCCTTTGCCGTCACCGACGCCTACGCCAAAAGCGCCGCGACGCTGCAGAAGAAAATGTCCAAAAAAGTTTCGCACGGCGCGATCGGCGTTATCTCCCAGCCCGTTTACGATCTCGAAAACGCCCGGAAGCTGCTGGAAATGATGGAGAATGCCAACGCCGAGCACAGCGCCGCTTCGGTCCTCGTTCTGGGCTACTTCCCGATCACGAAACTTCGGACCGCACGCTTCCTCGACGAGAACGTCCCGGGAATCTTCGTCCCGCAAGGCTGGGTCGAAGCCCTCGAAGCCGCAGCGGCACGCAGTCCCGAAGAGGAGTACCGCGTGGGATTTGACCTCAGCAAAAACCTCTTCGAGGAGCTCAAAGCCCTCCACCCGAAAATCCATATCATGACGGCGAACCAGTTCGAACTGGCCAAGGCGATTTTGAGCTAATTTCAGCCGCTTTTGGCTATAATCGATCACTTTTTAATGCAGGAATAATGCTTTATGATCGATGTAAAACTTCTCCAGAAAAATTTTGACGAAACCGCCTCCGCGCTGATGCGCAAAAAAGTCTCCGCCGAGACGATCGAAGAGCTCAAAATTGCCAACGAAGCGCTTAAAGCGGCAAAAACCGCTTACGAGAATGCCCAGGCGAAGCAGAACGAATTGAGCAAACTTTTCGGCCAGTACAGAAAAGAGGGGAAAAACACCGACGAACTCAAAGAGCAGGTCGACGCCAACAAAACCCTCGTTGCCGAGCTTCTCGAAGTACAACGCCAGGCCGAAGAGGCCCTCGATGCACTCATCATGCGCGTCCCCAACATTCCTGATAGCGACGTCCCTGCGGGCGAGGACGAGAACGAGAACGTCGAAATCCGCAAAATCCTCACCCCGCCGACGTTTTCATTCCGGCCCAAAGAGCACTGGGAACTGGCCGAGCAAAACGGCTGGATCGATTTCGAACGCGGCGTCAAGCTGGCCAAAAGCCGCTTTAGCGTGGTCAGCGGCATGGGAGCGCGACTGGAGCGGGCGCTGATTAATTTCATGCTCGACTTCAACCGCGAACGCGGATTCGAAGAGGTGAGCGTTCCCTCGCTCGTCAACCGGCGTGCGCTGGAGGGGACCGGACAGCTTCCCAAATTCGAAGAGGATCTTTTCAAAGTCGAGGAGGAAGAACTGTTCCTGATCCCGACCGCCGAAGTCCCTCTCACCAACCTCTATCAGGATGAAATCCTCTCCGCTGCCGAACTCCCGATCAAAATGACCGGTTACACCTCATGCTTCCGCAAAGAAGCCGGAAGCGGCGGACGCGACGTTCGCGGGATGATTCGCCAGCACCAGTTCCATAAGGTCGAGCTGGTCAGTATCACCCGTACCGACCAGAGCGATGCGGTGTTTGAAGAGATGGTAGCGTGTGCCTCCGATTTGCTCAAAGCCCTTGAGCTACCCCACCGTCTCGTCACCCTTTGTACGGGGGACCTCGGTTTCGGCGCGGCCAAAACGGTCGACCTGGAGGTGTGGCTCCCCGGGCAGAACACCTACCGTGAAATCAGTTCGGTCTCCAATACCCGCGATTTTCAGGCCCGCCGTGCCCGCATCCGCTACAAGGAAGAGGGAAAAAATCTTCTCGCCCATACCCTCAACGGTTCAAGTCTGGCCGTCGGACGGACGATGATAGCCATCATGGAAAATTTCCAGCAAGAAGACGGTTCGATCCGGATTCCACAAGTGTTGCACAAATACCTCTAAAACGAATAAAGAGACCGTATGGCCGATACCCAAGAAGAGATCATCATCATCGAAGAGGGGGAAACCCAGAGCGAAGGGTCCCCGAACGAGCCCAAGCCGGGTGAGACATCCGACGAAGCTGCCGCCCGCAAGAAGAAACGGATCGTTATCGGTGCCGCCGCTTTGCTCCTTGCCCTCGCCGGAGGGGGCGGGTACGTCCTGTTCTCTTCTCATGAAGCTCCGGCGGCTTCGGGTAAAACGGCCATCAACGAAGCGCATGCAACCCCCAAAGAAGAGATCATCGAGCCCAGCGAACTGGAAAAAATGATCGACAAGGCCAATACCCTCTACGCCAACGGTGAAACCGCCGAAGCCCTCAAGCTCTACCAGAAAATCGCCCTCTATTCCGAAGCGATCTCCCAATACAACCTGGGGGTCATCCAGCTCAAAGAAGGAAAATATTCCCAGGCGCTCGACAACTTCAAACGTTCCATCGCCAGCAGCGAGAACCGCTGCGTCAGCGCGATCAACGCGGCGGTCTGTTCGCTTCATCTCAAACGGGAAAAAGATTTCAATTACTATATCGACCTGGCACTGGCCTATCTGCCCCAGGAGACCAATTCACCGCTCTATTCGTATTACTATACCTTGATCCATTATTACAAAGGGCATTATCCCGAAGCACTCAGCGCACTCAAGCACCCTACATCCGAAGAGTACCTCACAACCCAGAACAAACTGCGCGCAAAAATCAGCGCCCTCTACGGCAACTACCCCAATGCGATCCAGGCACTCGAAAATCCCCTGCAGGAAGAGGACTCGTTTTCGCTCGGCCTTCTTTATGCCAACACGGGCGATCTTCGAAACGCCAAAAAATATCTCTCCGACGCAATGATGCAAAACCCCGAACCTATACAAGAAAGCCTCGCCCTGGCCTTTGTCAACCTGAAAATGGGACTGCAGGAAGAGGCGGCCGGTCTGATCCGCAAAACGACCCAGGCCTATCCCGACAAGGTTTATACCCCCTACCCCATCCGGGTTTTCCTCAAACCGTCGCTGTTCGAGCCCGATGCGGCACAAAGCATCTACCGGAGCCAGAAGCACGGGGCAAAATCCAAAAACTTCCAGACGGTTTTTTATTTCGCCCCCTACAAGATTTTCAATGCCTCTCAGGCCGTCAACTATATTCAAAAAGGGAACGCCAGTATCTACGTCGACAACATGGAAGGGGCAAAATCCTACCTTGAAAACAGTACCCGGCTTTCGATCATCGACCACGGTATCGCCCTGGCCATCCAAAAAGCACTCGACTTTCGGATCCGCGACGCCAACGCGCAGTTCAATGCCCTACTCAAAAACAATCCGAAACATTCGATCCTCCATTACAACCTCGGGTTGACGTATGCCCAAATGGGCGATTTTCCGAAGGCATACGAGCATTTTCTCCGCTCCTATCATCTCGATGCCGACAACTATCTTTCGGGAATCTTTGCGCTTATGAGTTCCGACCTGATCGGACGCCATAACGCCAAACTCTCCTCCATTCTCAAAGAAAACCTCTCGAAAGAACCCGCAACCGAAGAGTTCGAACTTTACCGGACGGTTCTCGAAATCGCGCAGAACAACTTTCCCGGAGCGTCGAAATGGCTCGACAACCGCTATAAGGAACGTCCGTTCTATGTCGGGCTAAAAACCCTTATTGCTCTTGAAAACGCGGATGATGACGAGGCGAAGAAATCTTCCGAAAAACTGATAAAAATGCAGCCTGCGGACATGCTGCCCCACCTGCTTTACATCGACGCCCATTTCAAACGCCAAAAACCCAAAGCATTCGCCTCGTCGGCAATCAATTATCTCAAAACCAAAAACCTCCGCTACGACGATCTTTATTACGGTCCCCAGATCACCCGTGACCGCGCCGTGACGATGAGCGTAATGACAGGTCAGCTTGCTCCGATGATCGAACGGCTCAAACGGCAATTGCAGACCACGGGAGGCAATACGGTCGACATCACCGGCGCGCTCGCGCAGGCCTATCTGTTCAACCGCCAGTTTGAAGAATCCTACGCGCTCTACAACCAGCTCGTCGACACCCATAAAATCAAAGACGGACAAACCCTGTTTCTGGGCGCGTGCGCTTCCATCGGAGCCGAACACTACGAAAACGCGATCGCGCTGCTTGAACTCTCCAAGCTGACCAATCCCGCCTTTGCCGAGACGCGCTACGCGCTTGGACTGCTCTATCTCCAGGCACAGAACAACGCCGCCGGAGCGGGACAGCTCAGCCGGCTAGGGAATAACGGGTTCGTTTCGCGCTATTTCGATTTCGCAATCGATACCGACAAATTAGCGAACGAACCGCATAAATATCACGCTCTGTGAACAAATCGGCGGATAAGGTAAAACGAGGCTCTTAAGGGGCCGTAAACGAGGTACAAAGCGGCAACAAGCGCCATTCCCTCGATCGGATAAATGAAAATCCCCATGGCGAGGACGATCACTCCGACAAGAAAACGGAGGAAATGGAACGATTTGAAGTTGATTTTTTTGAAGCTCGGATAACGGATATTACTGACCATCAATACCGCAAGCACCATTCCCAGAGGCAACATGAGAAATTTCACTTCAGCGTATTGGGGATAACGTTCCAGCAGCAACACGGCGATCGCGATCATGATTGCGGCGGTCGGAATGGGCAAGCCGATAAATACACTGGGCTCTATTCGCGAGGTCGTAACGTTAAACCGCGCCAGTCGCACCGCTCCGAAAATGATAAAAAGGGCACTGGCGACGATGCCGATACGCCCGTATTCTTCCCCCACGTACAGGTACATCAAAAACGCCGGCGCGACCCCGAACGCGACGATATCGGCCAGAGAATCGAACTCTACCCCGAAATGGCTTGCCGTATTGGTCATACGGGCGACGCGACCGTCAAGGCCGTCGAAGATAAGTGCCAGGAAAATAAACCATGCCGAAGCTAAAAACGATCCCTCCAGCGCCAGGGCGATCGCGTAAAAACCGGTAAAAATCGACGCGGCGGTAAAAAAGTTGGGGAGAAGATAGGCGATCGGAGGGGGAGGGTCTTTGCGGATCATTTTCCGGCCTTACAAGCGATCGGCTCAGGCAGCGCCGAAGTAGCCGATAACACTTTCACCCGCGCGGAGGCTGTTCCCCGCATTGACCGAAAGACGGACATTGTCCGGGAAATACAGCACGCTGCGCCCCTTGGCCAGGAATCCGTAACGCGCACCCTCTTTGAATCTCTGACCCACTTCGGCGTCGACGCCGATGGGGAAACAGTTCTGTTCGCTGATGTGTTCTACGTACATTTCGTTCCCCTTAGACGAACGAAAGGACAGCACCGCTTTTTCGTTCAGGGTGTCGGCCAACGGATTATACAACGGCAACGAAGCCCCACGGCGAATTTTGTACCCTTCGACCGTCGCGTCGAACGGAGAACGGAGAACCGAAACGTCCCAGAGGGAATTGAGCACCGTCATTTTGACCATTTTCCGCTCCTCCACATTCACCTCTTCCACCGAAAGTACTACGCCGTCGACGCTACTGATGATCGCGTCGGGTTCGTACGCTGCGGTGTTGCGCTCCGGATTGCGGAAAATCGCCAGCAGTGCCAGCAGCAACGCGCCGAAGACAAACTGGAACAGATGAAGCCCCGTCATCGTAAAAAAGAGGAACAGTGCACCCACCACCGCCGCGATCAGCCAACCGCGTTTGGAGAGGATAAAGGTATCGTTTTGAATGTTCATGCAGTGCCCCTTCTTTGGTTGTGGTTATTCGGAAATCGTCGTTTCGCCCACGTGCTCTTTACGCGGTTCAAGCTTGGTTTCGATGCCGTTTTCGATTTCGAACGCCTCGATGATTTCGCGCACCTGGTCTCCGGTAATGTTCTCTTTTTCATAAAGCAGTTCGACGATTTTTTCGATCGCGCCGCGATACTCTTCGAGTCGTGCCTTGACGGCATTGTAGCGCTCGGTGAGCGAATTTTTGATGAACGCATCCATCTCTTCGGCCATTTTATCGCTGTATTCGCGCGACTGGGTCATCCCGCCGCCGAGGAAACTGCTGCGCTGTTTTTCAAGGACCATCAGACCGGCGACATCGCTCATACCGTACATCTGCACCATCGCTTTGATGATGTCGGTAGTGCGTTCGAGGTCGTTCGCCGCTCCGGTACTGATTTCGCCGATGAAAACCTCTTCCGCCGCGCGGCCGCCGAGCAATACGTCCACTTCGGCCCACAATTCGTGCCGCTGCATCAGGTATTTATTCTCTTCGGGGGTATTGAGCGTGTAGCCCAGTGCCGCCAAACCGCGCGGAACGATCGAGACTTTGGAGACTTTTTTGGCTCCCTTCGTCGTCTCGGCCAGCAACGCGTGGCCGCTTTCGTGATAGGCGACGATCTTTTTCTCTTTTTCGTCGATACGGCGGCTTTTTTTCGAAAGCCCGGCGATAGCCCGTTCTACCGCTTCGCGCAAATCGGCCTGCGTGACGGTTTTCTGATTTTTACGTCCGGCGAGAAGCGCCGCTTCGTTGACGATGTTCGCCAAATCGGCCCCCGCCAGCCCCGCAGTCAGGCGGGCGATCTCCTCGATGTCGACATCGAGGTCTTTTTTGATCCCTTTGACATGGACGTTCAGGATATCGATACGTCCCTGGAAATCGGGCTTATCGACGAGGACCTGGCGGTCAAAACGCCCCGGCCGCAACAACGCGGGATCGAGAATCTCCGGGCGGTTGGTAGCGGCCAGGATGATGATCGGGGTATCGGTACCGAACCCGTCCATCTCCGCCAGCAACTGGTTTAGGGTTTGTTCGCGCTCGTCGTTCCCCCCCATCATACCGCCTGCCGCACGGCTCTTACCGATGGCGTCGATTTCGTCGATGAAAATGATCGATGGGGCGTCTTTTTTCGCCTGCTCGAACAGATCGCGGACCCGTGCGGCACCGACCCCGACGAACATTTCGATAAAGCTTGAGCCCGATACCGAGAAAAACGGAACGTCCGCCTCCCCCGCTACCGCTTTGGCAAGCAAGGTTTTACCCGTACCGGGGCTACCGACGAGGAGAACCCCTTTGGGGATCTTGGCTCCCAGTTCGACGTAACGGTCGGGGTAACGAAGAAAATCGACGATTTCAAGCACCTCTTCTTTGGCTTCCTGCGCACCGGCCACATCGTCGAACTTGGTTTTCGGTTTTTCGGAATTGATGAGCCGTTTAGAGGTCCCCATCCCGAGGATTCCGCCCCCCATGTTCCGTTGCATGCGTCCCGCGAAGAACATCCAGATCGCAATGATGATCAGAAACGGGAAGAGCCATCCGAACATTTCGGTAAACCAGTTGCTCTCCGAAAAGCCGTTGTAGTTGATCCCCTGTTTGTCCAGGAGTGCGATGAGAGTCGGATCGTTGCCCACCAGGCGGGTCGTGTAAGCCACTTTGCCGTTTCCGTCGTTTCCGATGGCGCGAATGTAGGTCTGTCCGATCGATACCTTTTCGACCTCTTTGTTTTCGATGAGGCGTTTGAGATCGGCGTAACTGATCTCCTGCGTTCTCGTAACGTTCTGGCCCGAAATTTTTCCCGCCAGCTCGTTCTCGTCTCCGATGAATGCTTTGAACAGCATGATGATGACGATCGAGAAGATGGCAAACGTAATCAGCGGATTCTTGTTGAAAAAATTGCCGTTTTTATCCGGATTCGGATTCGACTCGTTTTGGCTCATAATTATCCATTTCCTTTTTGGGTCATCACGAGGGTTACCCATTCGTTCTCGACGATGCGTTCGGTCAGTTCCATCGCCTTGTATGCGCGCAGCACTTTATCTTCATATTTATCCATGATACCTGAGAGGATCAGCACCCCTCCTTCTTCTAACCGTTTTTTCAGGTCCGAGGCGATGAAAACCAGGACATCCGCGACGATGTTGGCGATTATGACATTATAACGCTCGGTGCTATCCTGCACCGGGCCTTCCCAGATACGACGGTATCCGAGGCCGTTTTGGGCGGCATTGGCGATCGCGTTTTCGACCGAAAGGGGATCGGTATCGCACGCATCGACAACCGCCCCTTTGCGAAGTGCCGCCATTGCCAATATCCCGCTGCCGCACCCGACGTCCATGACGGTGTCCCCCGAGCGGACGTACTTGGCTACCGCACGCAGGCATGACGCGGTGGTCGGATGATGCCCGGTGCCGAACGCAAGGGCGGGATCGATGGCAATATTGAGCATCCCCTCTTTGGGTTCTTCCCAGGTGGGATGGATATAGAAAGGATCGATTTCGACGGGAGTGACCGCCTCTTGGTAGCGAGCAATCCAATCGTCGTTTTTTTCTTTGGTGAGGGCAAGTTCCACGTCGATTACCTCGCCGGTCGCCCGCTGAAGCGCTTCGGCGAATTGCTCGATCCCCCAACTGACCGTTTCGAGGTTTTCTTCGCTACGGATGATGAATCCTTCCTCGGTCTCTTCGAAACCGACGGGAAGAAGATCGATCAGAAAATCGCTGAAGAGCTCAAGGTGAGATGATGGTTTGACCACCAGCATGTAATAGAAATCTTGCATCAACCCTCAGTACCGAGAACGGCGGCAAGCTTCTCTTTCAGGACCTGCGGAGTGAACGGTTTGACAATATAGTTGTTTACTCCGGCTTTCAGGGCCGTGATAACTTCGGCTTTTCCCCCCTCGGTCGTGACCATAATGATCGGCAGATCGGTAAAACGGGCATCGGCACGCACTTTTTTGACCAGCTCGAGGCCGTTCATTTCGGGCATGTTCCAGTCCGTGATCAGCATCCCCATGTCGGGATTTTCATTCAACGCATTCCATCCCTGCACACCGTCTTCACCTTCCAAAACGTCCTCGTAGCCGAGCCGCGAAAGGGTATTCTTAATAATACGGCGCATTGTCGAACTGTCATCTACTACCAATAATTTCAATGTACGTCCTTTTGTCGATTCAAAATTTTTGCGGATTTAATACCCAATGATAACGCATCCATCTTTGCGGGAAGTTTAAAAAAAGCGTTTGAGGTCGATTGTCCCCTCATAAAACGCTTTTCCGACGATCACCCCTTCGATTTCGCCCGTCGCGCGGAGCGCTTCGATGTCCGATTCGTCGCGGACACCGCCGCTGGCGATCGTAGCCACTCCCGATGCACGTGCAATCTCAAGGGTAAAATCGACATTTACGCCCGAAAGTGTACCGTCACGGCCGACATCGGTGCAAATGATCGCTTCGACCCCCGCATCGGCAAACGCCCGTGCGAGGTCGGTCGCTTTCATGGAACTCACTTCGCCCCACCCTTCGACGGCTACGTACCCGTCTACGGCGTCGATTCCGACGGCGATCGGGTATTTCGCGGCCATAGCCTTCACAAAATCGGGGTCCTTGACGGCGATAGACCCAAGAATCAGGCGGTCGATCCCCAGTTCGAGGTAGCGTTTGATCGTCGCTTCGTCACGGATTCCTCCGCCGAGTTCAAGTTTAACGTTGCAGTTCTGGCGGATCAGCCGGATCTGCTCGAGATTTTTCGGCTCTCCGGCAAACGCGCCGTTGAGATCGACGAGATGGACCCATTCGGCCCCCATTTCTTCGAACGTTTTGACGAGTTCCCATGGGGTGTCGGAATAAATTTTGGCGCTTTCCATAGCCCCTTTCGTCAAACGGACGGCTTTGCCGTCTTTAAGGTCGATCGCGGGAAAAATAGTCATACTGGTCTGTCCTTGTCAGAGGTTGATAAAGTTTTCGAGAATGCTCAATCCGTTCCGGTGGCTTTTCTCGGGGTGAGGCTGAATTCCCATGACGTTTTCGTGGGCTACTGCACTCGTAAAGCGGTACCCGTAAACGCTCTCACCGATGCTGTCGGCATCGTTTTGGCAGAGGGCGTGGTAGGAGTGGACGAAATAGAGGTAATGGGCTTCGTCCAGTCCTTCGAACAGCGGGTGCTTTTTGGTGAACATACGGTTCCACCCCATGTGCGGAACTTTCAGCGGAGTGTGGAAACGGCTCGTATCGAACGCGACGACCCGCCCGCGGATGAGGCCGAGTCCTTCGTTGATTCCGAACTCTTCACTCGATTCGAACAACAGCTGCATCCCAAGACAGATTCCGAGCAAATGCTTGCCGCTGCGGGTGTATTCTTTGACCGCTTCGTCCATTCCACGGGTTTTGAGGTGTTCCATCGCGTCGGCGAATGCCCCGACTCCCGGCAAAATCACCTTGTCGTACGACGAAAGCTTTTCGGGGTCCGATTCGACGACTACCCGTTCACCCAGCAGGTCAAACGCATTTTTGACGCTGGCAAGGTTTCCCATATTGTAATCGACGATCGCAATCACATTTTCTCCTTTTGATGGGTGAAACGGATATATACCGCCAGTCCGACCAGCAGCATCGATACACCGCCGATGATGTAAATCGCATTAACCAGCATCTCCGGGGCCGTCATCGCGAATTTGAAGACGAGCATCAGCGCCTCGATCGAGAGAGCGATAATGATCGATCCCAGAAAACGGACCATCGTTTTGTGGATATCCGATGAGGGGTCGTGTTTGGGACGTCCGAGGACCTCTTCTTCAAATATCGTTTTGACCAGATCGAACGTTGCCAGCGACAGGGTTAGAAGGATCGTCGCTTCAAAGATGTCCTTGATCTCGATCCGCTCATAGTGTCCGAAACCGTACGAAAGGAAGCTTTCGATCCCCTTGACGAACAGCAGCAGCGCGACGAAGGTCAGCGCCACCGAAAACATCGCGTAGACGATCCGGAAAAATTTCCCCGCATATGTCTCCGCCGCGAGGGGATGGGCGATCCGCAGCACTTCGGCCAGCGGCATGTCCAGGCACGCGACATAGACGATCTCTCCGTGTTCGTCGAAAATCGGCTGCGACGCCGTTACCGTCAGTTCGTCGTTGAGCAACGACGGATAGGGATCGGTAATGGTACAGCGCCGCTCGTGCATCGCCCGGTAGTAGTAGGCCCGCGTCGACCGGCTGGCACCCGCATCCTCTTCCTTTTTCCCCTCTTTGAGATAGGTCGGGCCGACCTGGTTTCCCTTGGCATCGAGCAGATAGGCCGCTTCGAGCCCTTTGAGGTCGCCCCGGATTTTCAGCAGCCGGGCGGTAACCGCTTCGACCGACACCGAGGGGAGATGGTTGGGGAGGTTTTTATGAAACAGATAGCAAAAATAGGCTCGTGCTTTCGGGCGGACTTCCGCGTATTGCTGTATATCCTGTACGACCATCCCTTTCTCCTTTTGGCGGGCGATTATTGATGGGGATTGTAGCTTAGTTGCGCTATAGTTACGCTTATGAAGAGTCCCTGTCCCAAAATTGCGATTGTCCGGCTGAGCGCACTGGGCGATATCGTCAATACCGCCGTCGTATTGCAGATCATCAAAGCGCGTTATCCGGGTGCGCTGATCGACTGGTTTGTCGAAGAGGCATTCGCGCCGCTACTGGAAGGCCATCCGCTTCTGAATGAAACCGTGGCCGTCCCGATCAAACGGATCAAAAAAAACCGGGATTTCGGGTTGCTGCTGCACACCCTCCGCGATCTTAAAAGACGTGCGCCCTACGACCGGATCATCGATGCTCAGGGATTGCTGAAATCGGCTTTTGTCGCTTCGCTGCTCAAAGGCCCGGTCCACGGCTTCGACCGCCTCAGCGCCCGGGAATCGGCGGCGGCATGGTTTTACGACACCGCTTCGTCCATCCCCTACGACGAAAACGTCGTCCGTCGAAACGTCCGGGTTGTCACCGAAGCGCTCGGCATCCCCTTTTCCGAAGCCCAGATCCAAGAAAAAACGCCCCTCTTTCAACCGGGTCCGAAACCAGTTCTTTCCCCCTCCGACCGCCCCGCGGTCGCCTGTGTCATCGGCGCGTCGTGGCCCAGCAAATGTTATCCCAAAGAGCTGTTTGCAAAGGTGTGTTCGGGACTTGAGGGGATGACATGCCACCTCATCTGGGGAAGCGAAACGGAGCGCAGCGATGCCGAATGGATCGCCCGCCATGCCCCCAACGCCCTCATCGCACCGAAAATGTCGCTCAAAGAGCTGACCGGTTTTATCGCGCAGTGCGATCTGACGATCGGCAACGATACCGGACCGACCCACATGGCGTGGGCGATGAACAGAGCCTCAATCACATTGTTCGGGCCGACAAACGAACGGATGATCTATCCCACTGCGATGAACGTCGCGATACAGTCATCCTCAAATGTCAACATTCTCAAAATCGACCGCAACGATTTCTCGATCCGTGAAATCGATCCTGACCTTATCGTACAAAAAGCCAAGGAACTGTTATGACCCGTTTTCGCCTTTTTTTACTGCTGGAGCGTTTGCTGATGACACTCCCCAGATCATGGCGCAAGGCTTTTTTCCTTTTCCTCGCATGGCTGGCCCATCGGCTGGCCCCTTCCCGCAACCGGGTCATTGCCCAAAACCTCGCCTTTGCCTTCGGCGGAACGCTCCCTGAAGCGGAAACAGAGCGAATCGAGCGCTATTGCTATCGGAACCTTCTGCTGAATTTTCTGCAGGTGATGGAAAACCGCCGCAACCGGATCGAAGATTTCCACAAAGCGGTCTGTTTCGAAAACCGCGAAGCGGTGGATGCCCTACTCGCGCAGGGACGTCCGATCGTTTTCATTTCCGCCCATTTCGGCAACTGGGAACTGGGAGCGACCGCCCTTTCCAAACTCATCGTACCCACCACGTCCATTTACAAAAGTTTTGACCGTCCCGAGTTCAATCCCTACCTGCTCGAAGCGCGCACCCGCCACGGGATGGAGATGATCGAAAAAGAAGGGGCCCTCAAACACCTCGCGCGAACGCTCAAAAACGGCGGGTGCGTATCGCTGATGATCGATCAGGCCAGCAACGCGCGCCACGGCGTCGCCGTCGATTTTTTCGGCCACGCCACCTACCACTCCTCGACACCGGCGAGCCTTTCATCCAAATACAAGGCACCTATCGTCCCGCTTTATATCCTGACCGAAGACGACGAACACTACACCATCCGGTTTGAAGATCCGATCGAAGTCGCAGGCGACGATCCCGAAACCATTGTACGCGCGACGCAGATGCTGGTGACGACGCTCGAGCGGATCATCCGAGCGCATCCAAAATTCTGGTTCTGGTGTCACAAACGGTGGAAAGGGGAGTTTCCGGAGATCTACCGGAAATAAGAGAAGGCCCGGCTTTTAGGCCGGATAAGCGGCTTTCAGCGCCGTATAAAGTTCATCGGGGGTCATGTCTGGATTGGCTTCCCAAGAGCGTTTCATTACGCTGTTGTCCTCTTCGCCGTTCCAAACCTTGATGTAATGCCCCTCTTTATAGCCGTGGTCCTGACGGAACTGGTTGAGGATGTTTTTCCCGACGTAGAGGCGGTAGAGGGTATCGAGGTTAAGTCCTCCCATGGCCGCCAGACGGAAAAAATCGTCGCTCATTCGCTCCAGATCGCCGTCAATCGCGGGTTGAAGCGCGTGGCGCATCAAAATCTCGATTTTCAGCATCAGGGCTTCGTCCGAATCGTATTGCCCTTCCTGCGCCGCACAAAGTTCGGCGTATCCTTTCGTTTCGGCCATCCATTGGGCCATCTGGGCGAAGCTTTCCCCTTCGCGGTAAATACCGTCTTCGAGAACGAGGCTCATGATGAAGTGCCACACATCGACGATTTCAATCTGCAGGTTCGCATAATCGGTCGGTTGCGCGATGCTTTTCCAGTGTTTCCATCCGAACGAATCGATCATCTCGGCACATTCCATGTAGACGCAACGGCGCCAGTTGATCCGCTTTCCGTCTTTCGTCACCCCTTTTTCCCACCCTTTGCCGTTCGTCGAGTCGTTGAGGCGTTGTTGGAGTTCGAGCATACAAAGTAATTTATTCATAGCGTTCCTTTAAAAAGTTTCTAATTATACGGTAAACTTTCGATCATGCAAAAGATCAACTGTCACCGCTGCGCCTATTATTTCGTAACGTGGGAAGCGCACCAGCCGCACGGCTGCAAAGCCTACGGCTTCAAGTCCAAATTTCTCCCTTCGCAGGTGGTCCTCAGCTCCAGCGGCAAACCCTGTACCTATTTCACCCCGAAGGGGAACGTTTCCAACTGATTTTTTTCCCGAAGCCTAGGGTGTTATCGGTCATTTTGAGCTCATAGAGCTCGATACGCCACAATGTAGGGTGCATCGCCCGGGCGTACGGAAACCGCCCGAAATAAAGACGGCGGGCCTCCTCGTCCGACGCGCGGAGCATTCGCCCGACAAACTGGATTCCCCGTATTTTCCCGACCGTTTTGGTCTCCAGCGCCACCGTTCCGCCCACCGAAGGGTTACGCAGAACATTACTGATATGTTCGGTCGTTTCGTCCGATGCCACAATGAACGAAACACTCACCGGATCGTAGGCGTAAAACGCCGAAAAGCACCACAGCCTCTCTCCCGACGTCGCCAGGGAAAGCAGATGGTGTTGGGCGATAAAGGCGTCGATTTTAGCGCGTTCCATCGATCGCCCTCCCCATGCTCTCGAGCGCTTCCTCCAAAACGCTCCGCGGAACGGCGAAATTGAGCCGCATAAATCCGCTCCCTTCTTTACCGAATCCCAGCCCGGGGCTCAACCCCAATCTGGCCTCACGGACGAAAAAGTCGCGCAGTTCGCGATCCCCCATTCCCAAAGTACGGCAATCAAGCCATGCCAGATAGGTCCCCTCGGGCTTGCGGTACCCGATTGCGTTCTGAGACGATGCCCATGAGGCAATCGTCTCGACATTGCCCGCAAGATGATCCATCAGTCCCGCATACCACGCATCGCCCCGCGCGTAAGCGGCCTCAAACGCGACGTGGGACAAAAGAGCCCCTTCCCCCCAATGAAGACGCTTGCGTTCGGCATCGTAACGTTCACGCAACTCCTCCGAGGGGATACAGACGGTCGAAATCAAAAATCCCGCCATATTGAACGTTTTTCCAGGTCCGATCAGCATGACGGTATTCTCACGAAGCGCGTCTGAAAGCGACGCCGTCGGAAGGTGACGGTTCGGGGCGTAAACGAGGTCACAGTGGATTTCGTCGCTCACGATCCGGATCCCCCGGTCCAGACAAAACGCTCCGAGCGCTTCGAGCTCCTGCCGCGACCAGACCCGCCCCAGCGGATTGTGAGGGGAGCACAGCAACAGCAGCTTCGTTCGGGAGGTGACCTGGGATGCAAGGAGGTCGAGATCGAAGCGGTATACCCCCTCCGCATCACGACGGAGGGGATGGACAATCAAGGTTCGGCGGTTATGTTTCACCGTCGCGTAAAAGGGAGGATAAACGGGGTCCATCACGATCACCTCGTCCCCTTCCTCACTCAGTGCGCGGATCGCGCACCCAAGCGACGCGACGACCGAGGGGGAATAGCTGAGCCATTGGCGCTTCATGATTAACGCATGGTGACGTGCAAACCATCCGATCTGGGCTTCGTACGCGGCATCGGGCATGATTTCGTATCCCATTACCGGATGGTTCAAGCGCTTTTTTACCGCCTCCAAAACATATTCCGGGGTCGCGATATCCATATCGGCCACCCACATCGGCCGTACCTCATCGGTACCGAACAAATGGGTACGAAGGGCGTATTTTTCGGCATTGGTGCCGCTGCGGTCGATCAGGACGTTATAGGGGTTTATTTCCATACGTTCAGATATCCCTCTACCGTCTCTGTGCCGCGGGTGTAGGCAAAGCGGCGCGCGTCGCGGCGCACCGCGGCATTTGTGAGGGCAATCACCGATCCGCCCGCCTTAAGCCGTTCGCGCATCGCTTCGGCGATCGTTTCGACATCGGAAACCGGCTCGTAGACCGCGTTGACGACAATGCACCCATACCCTTGCAGATGGGGTTTGAGATTACGCATATCGGCCTGATAAAATTCCACTTTCTCCGCTGCAAGCGGAAGATCGAGCGATGCGAGTACCACTTCGCGAACCGACGTTCCAAACCGGTAGCGGATCGTCCCTTCCCGCAACAGTTCGACCCCCGGTGAGATGAAGCGGGCGGAACGGTCAACGCCGACGACCGTATCGAAATACCTGGAGAGCTCAAGGCTCAGCCGCCCCGCTTTGCACCCCAGTTCAAGAACGTTACCGCCATTCGAAAACGGTGCAATCGCCTCGGCTGCGGCAACGGCGAAACCGTTCCCCTCCCCGTACCCAGTTTCACACAACCCCGCAACTTCGGGATCCTCGATGACCGCTGCGCGCTCACGCTCCTCAACCCGGCCTCCGCGAACATACCGGAACCCCGCATGCTGATAAAAATGGCGACGGAACGCATACCGCGAAAAGCTCACGATCTCGTTCCCCGTCGAGATCCACGAACCCCCTTTGATCAGGTTGTGCTTGGTATCGAACGTCGGGGTCGAGAAATCATCATACCACGGATGGGGGGCAAATCCTTCAAACCCCTCTATCGGCGTCTGCGTCCACTGCCAGACATTGCCCAGAACATCGTACACTTCCCCCTGTGCGAACGTATCGACGGGAACCGACGAAGCGTAATGGGCGCAATTGATATTCGCGCGCGTATCATCGTATACCTGCTCTTCCATCCCGCTTTCACGCATCATCAGGTACCACTCCGCCTCGCCGGGAAGACGATACCCGTACCCGTCGCGATCGCTTTTCCAGCGGCAAAAAGCCTGCGCTTCAAGTGCATTGACTTCAACCGGCCAGTCCATGGGAAGATCGATTTCCGCACACAGGGTCCGGAAACGGTATCCTCCCGATACGGGAATCCAAAACGGCGGACACTTAGCGCCCCGCAGAGCGAGGAACTTCTCCCCCTCCGCATCCCACCATCGTCCGTCGGTGTATCCGCCGTCCTCGACGAACGCCAAAAATTCGCCGTTGCTGACAAGGTATTTAGAGGCTTCGAACCCTTCAAGCGTATACTCACGGGTACCGTATTCGTTGTCCCAGCCGTAAAGCCCCTGATCGCTGTTCCCTTTTCCCAGCGTGATACTCCCCCCCGCGAAGGGAACCATCGCATTTTCGGGTGCTTCGCCGCTACGCGGGCAGGCGGGAAACGCAGCGAGAGGACGGATGTAGGCAAGCGGCATCTGCCGATGCAGAACGCTGGAAGTTTCAATGTGAATCCGTTCGTGCTCGATCCCCATCCAGATCGCCCAGAAAGGATCTTCCTGGACGATCGGCAACCTCATGGGAAGGGTCATGATCAATTCCCCGACCAGCGTACGGACGGCACGGCGGTAATCACGGACTTCCGAAACTTCGGGCCACGCGAACCGGCTGCTCTGCTCGTCCCACACCATTTCATCGACACCGACGGCAAAAAGCGACTCGAAGCGCGGATTGATCCGTTCGTTCAATGCCCCGGCGGCCACCAGTTTGTTGACGTAAAACACCGCCGTATGACCGAAATAGAAAATCATCGGATGGCGTGTGGGCTCGGACTGCCGATAAAACACGTCGTCCGAAGCGAGAAGTTCGAACAGCGATTCGAACAGATCGTAGCTCTGGTAAAAATAATCTCTGAGTTCACGGCGTTTGGCGTCGACGTCCGTCCCGTCCAAACGTACCGATCTCATCTGTCTTTGCACTCAAAGTCCTTTGGATATCTTGCGAAACGATATGCATAAAATTCGGATTAGAAAATAGATTTCGGATAGTATAATGGGAGAATGCTAAAAGAGAGGAAAAATGGTCGGAGCGACCTGACTCGAACAGGCGACCTCTACCACCCCAAGGTAGTGCGCTAGCCAAACTGCGCTACGCCCCGACGTAAAAAAGTGGAATGGAAGGATAATCGAAATTTGATTAATCCCACCTAAAAGTTAATCGGGTTATACTCGTTTGCATGAAAACCTTACCTTCGAGCCTATTGAATTCATCCGACCTTCTTGCCTGTTTCACCACGCGCGGCGGGGGTGTCTCCCCTGCCCCCTACGAGAGCGCCAATCTGGCGTTTCACGTCGGAGACGACCCCATCCTGGTGACGCAAAACCATGACCTGCTGGCCCAAAGCCTGGGATACGAACGTTCCTCTCTGGTATACATGCGCCAGATCCATTCGGACAGAGTGGTCATGATCGCCGAGGAAGCGAGGTTCGACACCCCTCCCGAATGCGACGCCCTGATTACCGACCGCATCTTGATTCCCCTCATGGTGATGAGCGCCGACTGTACCCCGATTTTGCTGTATGATCCGGATACACGGGCCATCGGGGCGGTGCACGCCGGGCGCGAAGGGGCGCTAAACGCCATTCTTCCCAAAACAGTTGCGGCAATGGAAAAAGCCTACGGTACCCGTCCCGGAAACCTTCTGGTCAGCATGGGGCCCTCCATCGGCGGATGCTGCTACGAAATCAACCCTCTCATCGCGTCTACGGTTACGGCGCTGGGGTATTCCGGGGCGCTTCGCTACGAAGGCTCAAAGGTATTTTTGGACGTCAATGCGATTTTGCTGCGGCAGCTCGAAGCTGCGGGGGTACCCGCCGAAGCGGTCGAAGTATCGGGAGAATGTACGGCGTGCCGATGCGATACCTATTTTTCCTACCGTGCCGACGCGCGTCAAACGGGGCGGATCGCCGGGGTTATCATGCTTCGCTGACGCGGCGCGCAAGCTGTTCGGGAAGTAATCCGAGCGATTCTTCGACCAGACGGGTATTACCGTGTTTGATAAATGCGTCATCGTATTCGAACGTGACGACCGACACATCCGCTATCTTCTCTTCGGAAAGCCACTCGAGCAGAGCGCTTCCGACTCCCCCCATACGGGCCGAATCGCTGAAAACGTACCAGCGCTTGTATTTTTGGGCCATCCTTCGCAGCATCGCGGCATCAAGAGGTTTGACAAACCGCAAATCAAGGAGGGAAGGTTTTTCGTCCATGTACTCCATCGTCTGTGCCGCGCGCCCGACGCCGTTACCGTAACCGATAAAAAGGGTATCGGTATCGTTTTCGACGAGCATCTGCGCTTTCCCCGTCTTGAAAGGCTCCGATGCGGGAAGATCCGCATCGAAAAAAGCCCCCCTGGGGTAACGGATCGCGCAGGGGCGCTCATAAGCCGCCGCGTAAGCGACTACCTGATGGAATGAACGTTCGTCTCTCGGGGCGCAAAGGGTCATGTTGGGAATCAGCCGCAAAAAGCTGATATCAAAAGCTCCCTGGTGGGTCTCTCCGTCTTCCCCGACGATACCGGCACGGTCCATCGCGAAAACAACCGGCAGATCCATCAGACAGACATCGTGGACGACCTGATCAAACCCGCGTTGCAAAAACGTCGAATAAATCGTACAAAAAGGCTTGAAGCCCTCTTTAGCCAGTGACGCCATTGACGTGACCGCATGCTGCTCGGCGATCGCCACGTCCCAGAAACGGTCGGGATATTTTTCGATCAGTTCGCTCATTCCCGTTCCGCTGGGCATCGCTGCGGTGACGCCGACAATTTTCGGATCGGCATCCGCCGCCGCCATCAACGCTTCGGTATAAATCTGGGTAGCACTTTTGGCCGCGCTTTTCGCGCTGGCGGTACCGCTTTTGAGGTCAAAAGGAGAAACGCCGTGCCATTTTTCGTGTTTTCCCTCGGCGATTTCGTATCCCTTACCCTTGATCGTCTGGACGTGAACCAGAACCGGTTTGCCCATCGATTTTGCCGTCTCAAACGTCTCGATCAGCGATTTGAGGTCGTGCCCGTCAATGGGACCGATGTATTCGATCCCCATCTCCTCGAACATGATCCCCGGCGTGATCAGTTTGAACGACTCCTCGAATCGTTTGGCCAGATAATGGGCCCCCTCCCCGAAATTGTCGACGAACTGTTCGGTCTTACGTTTGAAACGCTGATAAAACGGGCTGGCCATCGCGGAACTGAGCATCCGGCTCAGCGCACCTATCGGTTTTGCGATACTCATCTCATTGTCGTTAAGGATGATGACCATCGGGTATTTACGGTCTCCGAGTTCGTTCAGCGCTTCGTAGACCATCCCCGCCGACATCGCTCCGTCCCCGATCAGTACGACCGGGATACGGCTGGACTGCTCGTTTTTGAGCGCGATCGCTTTGGCCGCTCCGACCCCCAGCGAAATTGACGTCGAACTGTGGCCCGCAACGAAATAGTCCATCGGGGATTCGGAAGGCTTCGTATACCCGCTGAGTCCTCCGAATTTCCGCAGCGTCGAAAAGGCTTCCCACCGCCCGGTGAGAAGTTTATGGGCATAGGACTGATGCGAAACGTCGAAAATAAAAGGGTCTTTGGAGGCGTCGAAAACCCGGTGCATCGCGACGATGATCTCGGTGGCGCCGAGCGTGGAGCTCAGGTGCCCCCCGTTCGAACTGACCACTTCCAAAATCCGTTCGCGGATTTTCTGGGAGAGTTCCGCCAGTTCTTGAAGCGTAAAATATTTAATGTCCATAAGCAATGATAAATCCTGAAAATCGGTGAAATTAGTCCATTATAGGAGAAACGGTTCGAAAAAGGCTTTACGATTCAAGTAAGACCGATCGTTTAAGCCTCTCGTAACGCTTTTTGATCTCCGAATCGATGTTCCCGACGTCACTGATCGCAACGACGCCTCCGGGGCTGATCGCCCGGTCGGAGAGTACTTCCACGTGAGAAAGCGATCCCACCTTCTCGGAAATGAATCCGTGATCGATCGGGTTGACCCGCAGGGTGATTTTCGAAGCATCCTTGAGGTCTTCGATCAGGTCGCTTGAGAGTTTGGCTGCGATTTTCGCGCTGTTCTCATGCGTTTCGATCCCGATCACTTCTTTGGCGATGTCAAGCGCGGTATGGGTAAGCTCTTTTTGGATCGCATCGAGCGCGGTAACGAACTCTTTGGCCGCATTCTCGAGCGTCTTGACCGACACCGCCAGCTGGTCGTGCGAATGTTCCTGACGCTGGAGACTTTGCGATTTTTCCTGCTCGATTCCCGCAGCCACTCCCTCTTCATAAGCGGTTTTTTTCGCCTCTTCGAGCGCCTGGGCGTGTTCTTCCTGCATCGCTTCGAGGCGCATCTGCATTTTGATGACGTTGGAACTCATTTCGTCCGCTTTTTTGAGAAGCGACTCGATCAGGTCGTCTTTGTTCGAAGGGTGCATTATCCCAGGCTGTACCGGAACTGCCGAAGGCACCTCACCTGTGGAACGGGCGATCTCTTCGCTCGCTTCGCCCACGCTGGAGCCAGAAAGCGACGAAAGGATTTTAAACTGGTATTTGCTGATCGTATGGGCGCCGGTACGATCGTTGGGTATAACGACATCCATTCAGATTACTCCACCATCTCTTCAGATTCACCCAGCTGCAAGACACCCTGCTCCGCCAGGTTCTGGACCACTTCGACGACTTTGCGCTGCGCAGCCTCGACCTCTTTGACCTTGACCGCCCCAAGAAACTGCATCTCTTCGACAAACGCGTCTTTGGCCCGCTGTGACATGTTGGCGTAAAATTTCTCTTTGAGCTCGTCGGCGGAGCTTTTGAGCGCCAGCATGAGGTCATTTTTGTCGACCGATTTAAGGATCTCGCGCACGCTTGCGCCGTCAAGGTCGACAATGTCTTCGAAGGTAAACATCATCTCTTTAATCGATGCGGCCAGTTCCTGATCAAGCTGCTCGATCTGCGACAGGGTCGCTTTGGAAGCTTTTGCCCCCAGGCGGTTGAATACGTCGGCGACCGCACGCGGCCCTCCGACCTCGACTTTGTAGCTGGCGAGCGCTTCGAGTTTGCTTTCAAGCACCGCGCTGACCCGCTTGATGATCGAAGGGGAAATATCGCCCAGTTTCGCCATCCGCATCGCCACTTCGGCCCGCAGATCATCAGGGAAGATGTACAGCGTTTCGGCGGCGGCCGAAGCGTCCATATGCGCCAGGATCAACGCGATCGTCTGCGGGTGCTCGGTCATGATGAAGTCGGCCAGCTGCTGCGGTTTGATTTTTGCCAGATACGAGAAATTCTGAATGTTCTGCATCGATTTTGAGAGACGTTCGAGAACTTTTTTCGCCTCATCCGGGCCAAGCGCCTTATAAAGAATTTCACGGGCATAATCCAGACCGCCGGTATTAAGATACTGATTGGACTGGATGATGGCGTAGAACTCTTCGAGGACGGCGGCGCCGAGATTTTTTTCGATCGAGCGGTTGTTGGCGATGTATTTGGAAACCTCGGTGATCGCTTCGACGCTCATCCGCGAGAAAACGGTCGCGGTGACATCTTCACCCAGCTGTACCAGTAATACGGCCACTTTTTCCGCCATCGACATTTCGTCAAAATGGGCCTGTTGTTGCGGTGTGAGCGTCATGGTCCCTCCTATCGCTTGTGCATGGCACCCTCAGGTGCCGATTCCTCTTCGATCAATGCCTGAATCAAAGAGGCCAGTTCATCGGGATGCTCTTCGGCGACTTCGCGAACTTTTTCGAGAAGAACGTCGTATTTGAGCTCGTCCTCGTTGAAATTTTCGCCGATACCGAGCTGGTTTTCCACCTTTTTACGCATCTGCTGTACTTTTTCCGCCAAATCCTCGTCCTCGTCGTCGCTGATCTCGAGATTCGGTTTCTCAAATTCCTCTTCTTCACGGCTGAATTCAAGCATCCGCTCGGCAAACGGAATGATGATCTGACGGTACGCGATGTAGAGAATCAGCGCTACGAGCAGATACTTGAATACCGGGAAGAACGGCTTGAGATAGGTTTCGATAAATTCCGAAGTCTTCGATGCCGTGTCTTTGGGCTGCATCCCCTCTTTCGAAGCCTGGAACTCGAAATTGCGGACCGTCACCTGGTCTCCGCGCTGTTCATCGACTCCGATGGACTGCTTAACCAACGCATCGATCGCCTGAAGCTGCGTCTCATCGAGCGCGATGTATTCGATCTCGTCCGTCGGTTCCCCGTTGGCGTCTTTTTTGGGTTCGTATTTTCCGTCGACGACAACCGCGGCGGTCATCCGCTTGATACGGGCGAACTCCATTTTTTTGGTGGAAACGGTCTTAGAAATCTCGTAATTCGTCGTCCCCTGCGTTTTTTCGTATTTCTCGCCCGTCGTGGTGTTGCCAAGCCCTTCTGCGGGACCGATGTTGCTGACCGCTCCGGGAACGCCGCCGACCTGCGCCGGTGCAGGCCCTTCGCGTTTTTCTTCCAGTGACTGCTCGCTTCGGACAACGTTTTCGGGATCAAACGTCTCGGAGGTGGAACTTTGTTCGGAAAAATCGTATTCGATCGTCACTTTGGCGACGACGCGGTCTTTGCCGCCGATGAAAGGGGCAAGGACGTTGATGATTTTTTCTTCCTGTTTTTTCTCTTCTTTGGTTTTGAACTGCTGCTGCATCTGGGAGAGTTCGCCCATCTGAGCCGCCGCTTCGTCGTCGCCGAGTGTTTCGCCCTCAGAGTTGATCAGGGCAACGTTCTCGGGTTTGAGTTTCGGTACGGCCGAAGCGACAAGCTTTTTGATCCCGGTAATCTGTTTGGGTGTGAGCTTCCGATCGGGGTAGAGCTGCACCATGACCGATGCCGAGGGGGGAACCTCTTCGGAAACGAACAAAGTCTCTTTGGGAAGAGCAAGGCTTACGCTCGATTTTTCGACGGGTGCAAGCGAGTCGATAGACCGGGCGAGTTCCCCTTCCAGAGCACGGCGGAATTTTACTTCCTGATCAAAACTGGTCGCCCCGAATTCTTGTTTGTCGAAGAGTTCAAACCCGACGTGCCCTTCTTTGGGAATCCCCTGTGAAGCGATCGCGATCCGTTCTTTATACACCACCTCTTTGGGGACTTCGATCACATTCTCGCGGGGAACACGGTAGGGGATCTGATCTTTTTCGAGCTGCTCGATCACTTTCGCGGCATCTTGCGGGGAGAGCTGGTCAAAAAGTACCTGATAGCCGTCTTCACTCTCTTTGGTCCCGCCCGAAGTATAGACGACCAGGAACACCAAAAAAGCGACAATTCCCGCTACCGCCGCCCCGATGATGGTCTTCTGGGTACGGTTAAGCTTTCCGAAAAAAACAACGAGTTGCGAGAAAAGGGCCTTAAAATCCATTTTTACCTATGTCTACTTTTATAGCAAAGAATTCGTGAGTTCAAAAAATCGGTCGTTCTGTGCAGCGGTACCGACGGTAACGCGAATCGCGTTCAAACCGTAACTGCTTAAATCACGTACAATCATACCCTTTTTTAACAGTTCTTGCGCAATTTTCGACGAATTTTTTTCTTCAGGCAGGGATAAAGTGACGAAATTCGTATAACTTTCGATGATATCGATCCCCTTGTGTGCGGCAAAGGCTTCGTAACGCTTCATTTCCCGAAAATTGTCGGCGATACATTCGGTTACGAACGCTTCGTCTTCGAGGGCCACTGACGCCGCCTCGAGCGAAAGAGTCGTGATGTTGAACGGGGGACGCACTTTGTAAAGCGCTTCGATGATCGGAGCACGGGATATGCCGTAACCGACACGCATTCCGCCTAGGCCGTACGCTTTGGAAAACGTCCCAAGAAAAAGCACGTTATCAAAACGCGCAATCAGGTCGCGCGGTTCAACCGCTTTGGCCGGGTTTTTGAACCGGGCGTATTCCATGTACGCACCGTCGACGATGACGAGGGTATCGCTGTCGATTTTCCCGATGAACGAGAGCATCGCGTCGGCGTCGATCGCATCACCGGTCGGATTGTTGGGGGTACAGAGGAAAATGATCTGCGGCTTATGCTCGGTATAGAGGGCATAGAACTCGTCCATATCATGGACCCGCGAAGCGGTCCGGACGATCTGTGCTCCCACCTGTTTGGCATAAATTTCGTACATTGCGAACGTAACGCTGTTCATCAGCACTTTCGCTCCCGGATGCGCTTTGGCATGGACAGCGAATTCGATGACCTGGTCACTCCCCGCACCGATGACCAGTTCTTTGGGATCGATACCGTATTTGGCCGCCAGGGCGGTTTTGAGTTTGAGCATCGAATCGTCGGGGTAAAGAGCCATGTTGTCGATGATCGAGCGCACCGCTTCTTTGACCTTCGGAGAACACCCGAAGGGGTTCTCGTTACTGGCGAGCTTGACGATCTGATCGGGGGCAATGCCGTATTCGCGCACTACCAGTTCGATCGGTTTTCCCGCTTCGTACGTTTTGATACTGTCCAATGTCGTGTTAAAAGTCATAATTCTCCCTTGACGTAGCTTCCCAGCCACGTTACTTCATCTTCGTGTTTTTGAATCACTTCCTGAATGCGCGGTTCGTCGATATGCCCGAAGAAATCGATGAAGAACCAGTACCCGAAACCGTCGTTGTCGCGCGAAGGGCGGCTTTCGATCTTGCTCAGGTTGATCTGGGCGTTATTGAAATCTTCGAGGAAATGGACCAGCGCTCCCGCCCGCTGGGCATCTTTGAGACGGACCAGAATCGAGGTCTTGTCTTCGCCGCTGAGACCGTTTTTGAAATCGCTGAGGATAAAAAAACGGGTCGCATTGTTGTGCGTATCTTCAATGTTCTCGAACAGCGTCGGGACGCGATAGAGTTTCGCCGCGATGTGGGAACAGATCGCGGCCGCCTCGGGATCTTTAGAGGCGAGGATCGCCGCCTTCGCCGTTGATTCGACCGGGATGTGCTCCACCGTATCGAGCCCGTGTTCGAGGAGGAACTCGCGGCATTGGCCGAATCCTTTGTCTTTGGAATAGATCCGTTTGATATGGTGGATCTTTTCGGCTTTTGTCGCGAACGCCATGTGAATCGGCATATAGAGTTCGGCAACGATTTTCACCGTGCTTTTCCCCAGAAGATCGAGGGTCTCCCCGACAACGCCGTCACGGCTGTTTTCGATCGGAACGACGCCGAATTTCGCCCGTCCCGCTTCGAGCGTTTTAAACACCGCGTCGATCGAACCGAGTGAAAGGTAATCGCTCATTGCCCCGAAACGCGATTCGGCCGCCTGGTGGGTAAAACTCCCCTCCGGCCCCAGGTAGGCGATCCGTTCGGGGAGTTCGAGATTGCGAGACACGGCGAAAATCTCGAGAAAAACCGCTTCGATCGCCTGACGATTCAGCAACCCTCCCGACTCTTCGCTCATGCGGGTGAGACGGTCGATGATCGCTTTTTCCCTTTCGGGACGGTAAATCGCCGTATTGCTTTCATGCTTGATCTCCCCGACACGGCGAACGACTTCCATCCGGCGATTGAGCAATTCGACGACGGCGTTATCGATTTCGTCGATTCTCGCTCTGCATTCTTCAAGTGTATTCATAGGTTCTCCAATACTTCCTGCATATCAGAATAGACGGCACCCGGACGTTCGGCGGGGTCGAGCGAGGGCAATATCTCATCCGCGTTGCGGATTTTTCCGCTCAGGACGAACACCCCTTTCATCCCCAGTTTCTGCGCACCGACCAGATCCCCTTTGACGTCGTCGCTGATGATAGTGATATCCTCGTAGCGAGCTTGCGGAGACTGAAGGCGGATACGGCGCAACGCCTCGGCGAAAAACGGTCCGCTCGGTTTTCCGACGACCGTGTAGGGAGTGGAAGTGGCGAATTCGAGCATTTTGAGAATCGCCCCTACCCCCGGATAGCGTTTGTGATTTTTGACGTAAAGCGAGGTTTCGTGCATACCGATCAGACGTGCCCCAGAAAGGAGGAATTCGATCATCTGCGCGTATTCGTCGGCGCCGAAATTTTCTTTGATCGCGATCAAAACGGCATCGGGACGGACGTAATCGAGCGTGTACCCCATCGAACGGACGACATTCAAAAACGGCTCCGAACCGTAGGCCGCAATTTTTTCGCTTTTGTCGATGCAGCCCTCAAGCATCATCAGGGGATCGAGGTATTTTTCAGGGGAAATCGCCAGCCCGATCGAACGGAGGTATCCCAAAAACTCGTCACTGGGGTTTTTCGTACTGTTGGTAATGACCATATACGGGATCCCCTGCGCATTAAGGCGATCGATAAACGCAACGGCACCCCGTACGGGTTGCTTGGTATTGTCCTCGATCAGCGTCCCCTGCACATCGATAAAATACATCGGGCCTTCCTACAGGTAATCGCGCTCGCACGCAATGACGTCATCAAAGGTCTCACGGCGGCGGATCAGTCGTTCTTTGCCTCCCTCGATGGCGACTTCCGCGGAACGTCCGCGGGTGTTATAGTTACTGCCCATTCCGAAACCGTACGCCCCGGCGCTGTGGACCAGCAGCAGATCGTTATGTTCCATCGGGGGAAGCGGATAGTTTTTCGCAAGGAAATCGCCGCTTTCGCATACCGGTCCGACAACATCCGCGGCATTCTCTTCCCCTGTTTTTCCGAGTGCCTCAATGCGATGATACGCTTTATAGAGGCTGGGACGGATCAGGTCGTTCATTGCCCCGTCCACGACGACGAAACGTTTCTCACCGTTGCGTTTTTCGTACAAAACCTTGGTCAGGAAATAGCCCGCGTTGGCCGTGAGGAAACGGCCCGGTTCACATACGACGGTGACATCCAGCCCCCGCAGCGCCGAAAGAACCGCTTGGGCGTAATCGTACGGTGCGATCGTCGTTTCGTCGTTGTAGCGAACCCCAAGACCGCCTCCGATATCGAAAAACTTCAATTCGATGTCGATCGCCTGCAGCGAACGGAGCAGATCGGCGACGATAACGGCCGCTTCGTAGATCGGTTCGAGTTCGGTAAGCTGGCTGCCGATATGGAAATGAATCCCGACCGGATCAAGGGAGGGAGCATTTTTGGCCTGGATATACATCCGCTTTGCCGCATCAATCTCAACACCGAACTTGTTGTCGTGCAACCCCGTCGAAATGTAGGGATGGGTTTTGGGATCGATATTGGGATTGACCCGGATACTGATCCGTGCGGTTGTGCCCAATTCCGCCGCAATCGCTTCGACACGGGAGAGCTCCGCTTCGCTTTCGACGTTGATGTAGAGGATATCGGCTTCGATCGCTTCGCGGATCTCATCGTCGCGTTTCCCGACCCCGCTGAAGAGAATACGGTATTTCGGGACGCCCGCCATCAAAGCGCGGCGAACTTCGCCGATCGATACGCAGTCCGCGCCCGCTCCCAGCTGTGCGAAATGTTTGACGACGCTGAGATTGGAGTTGGCTTTCACCGCGTAAGCCAGAATCGACTTGCGCCCGCGGAACGCCTCTTTCAGAGATTCAAACTGCGCGCTCATCGCGTCGAAATCGTAAACATACAGAGGTGTGCCGTACGTTTGGGCCAAAGCTTTGAAATCGGTCACCGTTATCCTTTTCTCATTTAATTTGGTCGCGATTTTACCCTAACTCTCCTTAGGGGACTTCCAACACGCCAGAGCATAAACGCAAAGAGAAAGGCGACGGGAGCTACGACGCCGATGAGAGGGGGGAGGGTTTTGTTGTTCGAAAGCTCTCCCATCATAAACAAAAATCCCCACACCAGCAGCGTTGCGAGGATGGCTCCGAAACTAAATACCGACAGGTTCAGAAACCGGGCGCTGATAGGAGCATAAGAGAAAAAAATCACGATCAGCATCACCGCAAACCACGGCGTCACGAAAATTCGGAACATCGCACTTTCGATTTTGCCGACGTCGACGTTCTGGTTCTCAAGCAGCGCCAGCGCTTCGAACCCGTCGACGATCGTAAAATTGGCTTTTCCTTCGTATACCTGGTCAAGTATTTTCGGTTTGAAATCTTTCAGCGCGCGGACGTTCGTCCGGTCTTCGGTGACGATCCCCGAAGCCTCAAGCGCCAGACTTTCGGGGGGGCGGATGACATGGGCCCTTTTCATATTCCAGTAGCCGTTGTCGTAGACCGCTTCCGAAGCACTGAGAACCTCTTTAAGTCGGCCGTTTTCAAACGTAAAAATACGGATCTTTTCGGCTTTTCGGGTGAGCGGATAGAGGTTACCGAAATAGACATAGTTCCCTTCGTGGGTAAAAAAGAGGTTACTGGTGGGGCGGATAAACTGCGACGTCTCACGCAGGTTGTTCGCAAATTCGTTGGCCCGGGCGAAATTCGTGGCGTGCAGGGCGATGTGAATCCCCACCATCAAAACGGCTACGCTGATAAACGGGGCCAGGATGCGCCGCTTAGAATACCCGATCGCATAATAGGCCGCCAGCGCGTTGGAGCGGACCATTTCCACCGACGTCGCGATCATCGCGAAGACCAAAGAGATCGGCAGCATCATGTCGACGGCGTAAAAAGCCTTGTACATGATATAGATCAATACGAGGTTGGCGGAGTCGGGAAGTTCCGAAGCGTTTTCCATCAGGTCGAATCCGACCATGAAACTCCCCAGAGCGATCAGTATGATAAAGAAATAGCGCAGGTACAAAAGCGATAAAGTCGTAAAAGCGAGCATAAAAACCCAATGTCAAAAAGTTAGGCTTTATTGTATCCAAACGAAGCTATAAAACTCACATTCCCTTGAGGGAGCATTTGGAAGCCACCTCGGCACAATCTGTTTTGAGCAGCATTTCAACGGCATCCGCCGCTTTCGCGATCCATTCGGGAAGCGAAACGCTCTCTTCGGCGCTGAACGCATGGAGAACGTAATCGGCTACCTGCGATTTGTGTTCTGGTTTGCCGATTCCCATCCGGACGCGGATATATTCAGGCCCGATCGCCGCATCGGTGGACTTGAGGCCGTTATGCCCTCCGTGGCCGCCCCCTTTTTTGAAACGGAGTGCGCCGAAGGGAAGGTCAAGATCGTCATGAATAACGATCACGTCGTCGATTTTATAAAAATTTTTGACGGCCAGGACCGATTTGCCGGAGAGATTCATGTAGGTAGTGGGTTTGAGGAGAAAATGTTCCCCCATTTTAAACAGCTCCCCTTCGAAGGAGCTCTTTGAAACGGGTTGAACGCTGCGGCGACCGCAAAGCTCATCGATTACCATAAACCCGACGTTGTGACGGGTACGCTCATACGCCGGGCCGGGATTGCCCAGACCGACGATCAGCATGATTATTTCGCTTTGATAACGCTCAGAACCGATACACGGTCTGAATCGGTGAATTTCACGTTTTCCATTACCGGGAGGTCACGTACGAGGACGGAATCGCCCAGGTCAAGAGGAGAAACATCGATTTCGATCGCGTTGGGGAGGTTTTCGATTGCCGCTTTAACGCGAAGGCGTTTTTTAGCAACATAGAGCATCCCTTTGTTTTTCAAACCGACCGGGCTTCCGAACGGTTTAACCGGTACATGATAATGGGTGACGACACCCGGCTGAGCTACCATCAGATCAACGTGCAACAGGTTTCCTGAAACCGGGTGAGACTCATACCCCTGAACGACGACGTTCATCTCTTTTCCGCCGACGTTAACGGGGAACGCTACGGTTTCTTTGTTGCGAACGGTACGGATGAAGTCGTTCATTTTGAACGCGGCGTGAACGTTTTCAAGCCCTTTTCCGTAGATGTTGGCAATGAGATAACCATCACGGCGGTACGCTTTTGTCGCGCTTTTGCCAATACTCTCTCTTACAATGCCTTCTAGCATAATCATGTCCTTCAAAATAAAATGGGACGGATTATACTTAAAAAAAGCTTGTGTTATCCTAAAACTTTTGGCTCGATATCAGCGTTTGAGCCCGATATAGTCTTCTTCGCGGAACTCTTTGGGAGAATCGTCGACGCCCAGCTTATCTTTGTCCACTTTCGAGCTCAGCCCTTCCATTTTGAGCTTGAGATCCGATGACGACGTCGCATACGACAACGCCTCCTCGCGGCTGATACGCCCCGCCTGGTACAAGTCAAGAAGTGCCTGGTCGAACGTCTGCGACTTGTAGAGTTCTTTACCCTCCGCGATCGTATCGGGAATTTCGATATCGCGGTTTTCCGCAATCAGCTGCTCGATCCGCGGGGTGCGGACCAAAACTTCCAGGGCGGCTACCCGTTTTCCCTCTACCGTCGGGACCAGTCGCTGCGAGATGACCCCTTTGAGTACCGACGCAAGCGTCATCCTTACCCGATTCTGTTCTTCATGCGGGAATACCGAGATAATACGGTTCACCGTCTCTTTGGCATCAAGGGTATGAAGCGTCGAGAAAACCAGGTGACCCGTATCGGCCGCGTGCAGTGCTATTTCGATTGTCTCGACGTCACGCATTTCGCCGACGAGGATGATATCGGGGTCTTCCCGCAGGGCCGCGCGCAGAGCCGAACTGAAACTCCGGGTATCCTGCCCGACGCTGCGCTGGTTGATAATGCATTTACGGTCTTTATGGACGAATTCGATCGGGTCCTCGATCGTGATAATGTGCTTGCGGCGGTTGTTGTTGATTTCGTCGATAATCGCCGCCAGTGTCGTCGATTTACCGCTCCCGGTAACCCCCGTGACCAGAACCAGTCCCCGTTCGATCTGGGTAAAACTATGCACGACTTCGGGCATATTGAGCTGATCGATAGTCAGAATCTTGACCGGGATCAGACGGAAAACGGCCGAGATCCCCTCCATCTGGAAAAAGATATTGATACGAAAACGGGTGTTTTCGTCAAACGGATACACCAGGTCGAGCTCTTTTTTCTCGACCAGCTCGGGGAAGCGGGTACGAAGGAGTTCTTTGGCAAAAATCAAAGCATCGTCTTTGGAAAGGATTTCGCCTGAAAGCGGCACGATATCGCCGTTGATCCGCGCCCGGACCACCGAATTTGCCTTGACGTGAAGATCGCTTCCTCCCGCTTCAACCATCCGCCGAAGATAGCCGCGGATCTTTTTCAAAACCTCGAAATTGAGCTGATTGACGTCGACTTGATGCAGACGTTGGATCTGTTCGTTCATGTCCGGGTTACTCCAGTGCGCTTAGAATCTCGTTAAATGCGATCTTGAAGGCTTCGAGCCCCTCTCGGATCTGTTCATCGATAATAGTTTCCATCGATATTCCCGCCGCCGCAACGGCGTTCATATGGTCCAGTATCGTCGATTCCGTCAGCGGCAGCTTCATCGTTCGGTCACCTCCACGGACATACGCCTCGATGGTCGCCACGGGGGCAGTGTTGACGCTTCCGGGCGCCAGCAGTTCGTCGACGTAATACGAAGGGCGCATATCCTCCCCTTTGACTCCGGTACTGGCGAACAGTACCCGGCATTTGGGAACGCCGAGCGCTTCGACGCGGTTGTAGATGTCCGCAGCGTTCATGATCCCCGTCAGTCCTTGCGCTACTTCTTTGGAAGCGAGTGTACCGTCGATCGCACGGTCGATCCGGCTCACAAATACGCTGATGACCGTATCAACCGTTTCGGAAGCTTTCGCCGCCGCACGTTCGAACGCACGGGCGCAGGCAAGTGCCTGAGCGACCGAAAAAATCAGGGTCGCATTAACGGGGATACCCCGTGATGCCAACGCTTCCATCGCCGCGTATCCCGCTTCCGTCGCCGGGACCTTGATCATCACGTTGGGCCGGCCGATCGTCGTATGCAACCGGATCCCTTCGCTGATCGTCCCCTCCGCATCATCGCACAAAAACGGATCGACCTCGATACTGACGTAACCGTCGTCTCCCGCTTCGTAGAGGGGGCGCAGGATATCGGCCGCTTTTTGGATATCGTACACGGCCAGGGCCTCGTATTTCTCTTTTGCCGAAAGTCCGTTCAGCTCCGACAACTGTTCCTTGTACGCCGGAGAAGTCAAAATCGCACTTTTGAAAATCGCGGGGTTCGACGTGGCACCGTTGATAATCCCCCGTGAAATGAGCTCTTTGAACCCTTCATCCAGAAAAGTCCGCTCGATGAAATCGGCCCACAGGGCAAAACGTGATTCGGCAATGTACATAAAAAAGGCTCCCTAACGCAATGTGAAGTTATTATGCCCAAAAAGAGCTAAAAATAGAGGTTCGTCCCGATCCGTATCCGCTTTTCACACGCATGCTGATCGTGTACTTCATAGGCGGCGAACAGATTCCCCCCGGGACTCCACTGCCACAGGTGCGACAGCGAAATCTTCGTCTTCCAGGGAGCTTCGATGTAACCAATCCGGCTAAATTCGAACGACGTTTTCATCCGCCCGATCCAGTTGATGCCGCCCCCCGCACTCAACCCGATCCCCACATCGGCATCGAATCCTAGCCGCACCTCGGGTTCGCTCAGCAAATAACCGTAAAGACGATCATCGCCCAACGCCGCCCCGGCACCGACACGGGTGACGAAACTGAGGCGGTCTCCCCCGTACTCACGATCCCACCCGCTTTTCATCCGCCATGAAAAAGGTTTGAAAAAGCGGCTCACCGGAGCGACCGACGCAAGCGAAAGGAGGGTGAACTTTTCGAGCTCCGCTTTTGAATCCTCGATCCCCACTAGGGTATCGAGAAATTCGATTTGCGCTCCACTCAGATGCCCCGTATCGTCTTCTTCCAGATCGTGGAACGCCGGCCGCCATCCGATCAGCATAGGGGAGCGTTCGTCGCTCCACCCTTTGGCCAGTCGGATGCGGGCGGCATTGTGGGCCGTGTCGGGATTGGCTTTTTCACGGTGTGCCAAAGATTCCCCTTTCCCTAACAAGGCGCGCTGGGAGAGGAGCCCATGGTAACGTTTGGCATACACTTCTTTAGATATTTTTCCTTCGATGTAACGGTATTCGACGAGTTCGGCCGCCGCTTCGAGAACGTAGCGGCGTTCCTGCATCGGTATACCCGATATTTCAGGATCATCGGGATTCATTGATCCTTCTTGCAACGCATGTACCGCCGCAATTTCCTGTGCGGAAAGGCGACGTTCGTATTCGAGCAGCTTCGTCCGTTTGGAGGGACGGTAGTGTTTGGCTTTCACCAGCCCTTCGGCTTCGAACGCGCGTACCGTCTCAGGGGGGATCACGTAATAAAAGAAATGTTCGCGCAATCGTACGCTCGGTCGGGCCACTTCGGTCAGCCAAAGCATGTGATACGAGCAATTCTCGTCGAAAAAATAGTACCACGAATTGATCCGCTGAAGTTCCCAGATATGGCGAACCATCGCCATTACCTCATCGCGGGTAAGATTCAGATCGTATTCCCACACGTCACGGGTTTCGGTATCCCGGTACTCTTTAAGTTTTTCGTAATAGGGCAACATCGAATAATAGCCGTAGTACCCGCCGAAGAGCCCTTTGTAGGCGAAGAGCAATCCGTTGGTATCCTGGGTGTGGGCCGCATAATTGATGGCGTACGACATCAGTTTGCTTTCCATCGACGAATCGATCCGTAAAAACGTGTGTCCGAACATCGACGCGGGCGAATTGATGTGCGCACTCGGAAAGACCAGGGTCACTGTTTGGGGGTCGAGTTTTTCGAGCAGCGTTTCGTATTCCCCGCATTCCCCCCCGCCGAAAGAAACCCCCAGCTCTTTTTCCAGCCATGCTCTTCGGGCCGGGAATCGGCAAAACGGGCTTTCATCGCTTCGGTTCGCATCTTCGTTGAGATGACGGATGGTTGCTTCTAATTCAGAACGGGGATCGTTTTTTCCAAGAGGCGAGAGGAAGAAAGCCGGATCGTCGATCTCGCTCTCTTCTTGCGGGGCATGCATCAGCAAATGCCAGTAACGCGTTTCGGAAAGATTCATATCACGGGAGAGTGCGATGAGTTTATCGGTCGGCATTCCCCAGACCGCCAAACTCATCGCACACAAAAAGACGAGAAGAGGCAAAAAAAACCTTTACTGTGGACTAACGAACTCCCGCGAATGCGGGAGGATCGGACACTATCAGCCGGCGATCGTCGCGACGTTATCCATCACGGATGCCATATCGGCTTTTTCGCTCGTGTAGATCGCGTTGTAGTTAGCCTGCAACGTCGCCGCGAATGCGGCTTTATCATCGACGTTCAGCAATTCGGCCAGCGTATCGACGCTTTCACCCTGACCGATTGCGATCTCGCGGGAAAGCTGATCCATGTTCGATGCGACGAACTCCGCCGCGCGCTCGTTCATTACCAGTCTGGCACGTTTACATCCAGACGTTCCCGACGTAATCCCGAACGTCTGGTTTCCCAGCGTCGTGTTGGTGGTCGCCTGAAGGGCGAGCATCAGCGCCGAACTGTCGTCTTTGATAATCTGCGATCCCAGACCGCATCCCGTTTGATTGTTCACCGTCGCGAAACCGGCCGTACTCAATGCCGCAACCGCAACAAACGAAAGAATGATTTTTTTCATTTAAAACCCCTTTTCATAAGAATTAACAACAAGTATAGGCGATCACAGCTTAATCTATTCTGCTTTCACACCAAATGATTCCGACCGATCGCTAATGCCAGCCGTGCCAAAAACTCTTCACGCGATACTTCTTTGGCACCGAGGCTTTTGAGATGCTGTGTAGGAACCTGGCAATCGATAAAATCGATCTCCCACTCTTCGGTTTTCGCGATTAACGCCGCAAGTGCCGCTTTGGACGCATCGCTCACTTTTGCAAACATCGATTCGCCGCAAAACACCTTTCCCACTAATACACCATAAAGCCCCCCTACCAGTTCTCCGTCACGATAGGCTTCGACGCTGTGGGCATATCCGAGTGCAAAAAGTTCTTCGTATGCATCGACCATTTCAGGAACGATCCAGCTCCCTTTTTGTTTTTTTCGCGGAATGCGGGCACATTCGCGAATCACTTCGGAAAAAGCCGTATCGAAACGTATGTCGAAGGAGTGCAGTTTTTTACGCAATGAACGGTGCAGTTTGAATTCGGCCGGAACCAGAATCAGCCTGGGGTCGGGAGACCACCACAAAATCGGGTCGCCGGGACTGTACCATGGAAATATCCCCATCCGATACGCCATCATGAGCCGCGACGGGGAGAGATCGCCGCCGAAAGCGACGATTCCCTCTTCCGAAGCGCTTCGGGGATCGGGGAAAGCAAGGTGATGGGGAAGTTTGGGGATCATCAGGGGAACCGGAACTCCAGTTGATCGGAATAGTCGACAAAAACTTTTCCGCCGCCGGCCAATTTTCCGAACAGCATCTCATCGACCAGAGGGTCTTTGATTTTTTCCTGGATGATGCGGGCGAGCGGCCGTGCACCCATCGCTTTATCGTAACCCGTTTTCGCCAAATAAGCTTTGGCAGCGAGTGCGATTTCAACGGAAACTTTTTTCGGCTTGAGCTGGGCGTTGAGCTGCACGATGAATTTATCCACGATCCCCTCGACGACTGCCGGCGGCAACGCAGCGAATTCGACGACGGCATCCAGACGATTACGGAATTCAGGGGTGAAAAATGATTTGAGCGCCTCATGCCGGGAAATCGAACTGTCTGCATTGAACCCCATGACGTTGCGTTCGCTCGCACCGATGTTGGAGGTCATCACCAACACGACGTTGGCGAAATTAGCTTTGAAACCGGTATTGTCCGTCAGGGTGGCACTGTCCATCACCTGCAACAGCACGTTCATCAAATCGGGATGGGCTTTTTCAATCTCGTCAAGCAATAAAACCATGTAGGGGTGTTTGCGTACCGCTTCGACAAGCAGCCCCCCCTGTTCGAATCCGACATATCCCGGAGGCGCGCCGATAAGGCGGCTTAACGCATGTTTTTCCATGTATTCGGACATGTCGAACCGTTCAAAATAGATCCCCAGTTTTTCGGCCAGCGACTTGGCAAGCTCGGTCTTCCCTACCCCCGTCGGTCCGGCGAACAAGAAGGACGCAATCGGCTTGTTCGGAGCGCTCAACCCGGCATAAGAGCGTTTGATCGATTTGACAACCAGTGCTACCGCGTGATCTTGACCGATGACCGATGTTTGGAGTTCCGCTTCGAGCCCGGAAAGCTTTTCCCGGACGTCCTCGCCCATTTTCGATACGGGGACCCCCGTCATTTTCGAAATAACGGTTTCGATATCGTGCGGGGTGATCGTTCGGCGTTTGTGCTTCGCCAAGTGGAAGGATGCTCCCGCTTCATCGATCAAATCAATCGCCACATCGGGTAAAAAACGGTCGGTGATATACTTTTTGGAGAGTTCCACCGCACTCCGGAGTGCTTTGTCAGTGTACTTCACGCGGTGGTGTTTTTCATACCGTTCTCGTAATCCTTTGAGGATCAGAAAACTCTCCTCCATGCTCGGTTCTCCGACGTCGATCCGGGCAAAGCGGCGGCTCAGTGCGCGGTCTTTCTCAAAAACGTTGCGGTATTCCGCATGGGTCGTGGCCCCCATGCATTTGATCCGCCCCGAAGCGAGCGCGGGTTTGAGCTGATTGGAAGCATCCATACTCCCGCTGCCGACCGATCCGGCACCGACGATCGTATGGATCTCGTCGATGAATAATATGGCGTTGGGGTGTTCCTGAACCTCGTCCATGACCGCTTTGAGACGTTTCTCGAAGTCACCGCGATATTTCGTCCCCGCAAGCATCGCCCCTAAATCAAGGGCAAAAATTTCGGCATCCGCCAGAATATCGGGTACATCCCCCGATACGATTCGCAGCGCCAGTCCTTCGGCGATGGCCGTTTTCCCCACCCCCGGCTCTCCGATCAAAAGGGGATTGTTCTTTTTACGGCGGCACAACGTCTGGATTGAACGTTCGATTTCATTGACGCGGCCGATGACCGGATCAATTTTCCCCTCTCTTGCGTGCACGATAAGATTGAGGGCGTACTGTGCCAACGCGCCTTCGTTCTCATCGTTTGCAGAAGCTTCGCTTTCGATATCCCGATGCGATATTGCTTCAAGGACATCGACCCGTTCAATCCCCTGCTCATGCAAGAGGATGCATGCATAGGTATGGTTTTCCTCGAAAATAGCCGCCAGCAGATCCCCGACGTCCGCGTACTCTTTCTGGGCACTCCGGACATGATGCATCATACCCTCCACCATCCGGGCAAGAGCTACGGTTTCGAAAGGTTCTTGGTTCACATCATCGGGAAGCGGTTCGATCATCCGGATCAGGTAAGCTCCCAACGCCTCCTTCATGCTCTCCACATCCCCGCCGCATTCGCGGATCACCGTTTCCCCCTCGGAGGAATTGAGAAGCGCAAGCATAACGTGTTCGATCGTAAGGTATTCGTGACGCTGGTGTTTTGCAAACGCCAGGGCTTTTTGGAAAATCGCGTTAAGCTCGCTGCTGACCATTTTTATGCCTCCTCGAGAATCGCTTTTAGGGGAAACCCGTTTTCACGCGCCATCGCCCCGACCTGATAGACTTTCATCTCGGCGATTTCGTACGGATAGACGCCGCACAAACCACGTCCTTTCTGATGCACTTCCATCATAATCGCATGGGCTTCATGAAAATTTTTACGAAAAACGCCGATCAGAATATCGACGACGAAATCCATCGACGTATAATCATCATTCAGCAAAAACACCTTGTACTGTTTGGGATGGGCCAGCGTCGTACCGCTTTCCAGCTCATGTTTCAGCGCCATATTGAACTATACCCTATTTTTGGAAATTTGCCGCATGAACGAAATCGTCAAGAATCGCTTCGGGGCTCTCAAGACCGATCGAAATGCGTACAAGCCCGGGGGTTATCCCCAAAAACTCGCGGGTCGGTTCGTCAAAATCGCGGTAAATGGTCGATGCCATGTGCAACCCCAACGTTCGGCTGTCTCCGATATTGGCCGTAATCGTCACCAGTTTGGAACGGTTCAGAAACTCGAAGGCCGCTTCTTTGCTCCCGAAATCAAGGGTAAGCAGCGTTCCGCATCCGTTCGCGAACTGACTCCGGTAACGCTCATGGTGCGGGTGATGCGCCAGCGAAGGGTGGTTTACTTTGAATCCTTTGGCATCGAGCTCTCCGGCCACCCTTTCCACCGATGAAACGATTCGATCCAGGCGTAAAGGCAGTGTCTCCAGCCCAAGCATGGTTAAATAGCTCCCAAACCCGTTCGCACTCATCCCGAAATCGCGAAGGGCTCGTTTTTTCGCATTGGCGACGAGCGCCATCGATCCCATTTTCTGGATAAAAGGGTGTACGTCGCGGTAACGGGGGGTCTTAAATTTGTCATCCCCCTCGGCGATCGCGCGGAAAACCACTGCCCCGCCCAATGCCGAAGCGTTCCCGGTGATGATTTTCGTCGTCGAATATACGACGATATCCGCCCCCAACGCCAACGGTGCGATACTAAGGGGAGTGATCGTATTATCGACGATCAATGCAACGCCGTGACGATCGGCGATACCGGCGATGCGTTTGATATCGGGGAGGCGCATATTGGGGTTCCCCACGCTTTCGAGAAAGATAATTTTGGTCGCCGTATTGACCGCTTCGTCGATTGCATCGAACGCATCCACGTCAAAAAAACGGGTTTTGATCCCGAAACGTTCCAACGTCTCCGAAAAATACGAATAGGTCCCGCCGAAAAGCCCGCCGACACTGATGATCTCGTCCCCGGCACGCAGCAGACTCAAGGTTGCCATCGCGGTTGCGCCCATCCCAGAAGAAGCAGCTACCGCGCCCACTCCGCCGTCCATCGACGCGAGGATCTGCTCGAGCTGTGCCGACGTAGGGTTTCCGACCCTTGCATAGAGGGGCTTTTTAACCGATCCGTCAAATATTCCCTCCCCCATCTCGCTGTTGCCGTAGCCGAACGATGCGGAATTGACCATGACGGGACTGATAGCTCCCTCTTTTTTCCCGGTCTGCTGTACAAACCGCGTCGTAAATTCTTCAAAACGCATAATGATCTCATCCTTACGGCGCACTAGCCGTCTTTTATCAATTTTATATTACAATTTCGGCAATTATAACGAAAAAGAAATTGCATTGGCCAAACGAATCTTTGTTACCGCCACCAATACCGACATCGGCAAAACCTACACCACCCGGCTTTTAATCGATGCCTACAGCCGTATGGGCCTTCGCGTCGGGGTATTCAAGCCGATCGAAACCGGCGTGTCGGATATTCCCCAAGACGGCAAGGCGCTTTGGGAAGCGGCATGCCTCCACAATCCGGCACTTCGTTCCTTAAGCCTCGAAGAGATTGTTCCGATCCGATTTCCTCTCCCGGCCGCTCCCTACGTTGCCGGCGGCGCACATCCGATCCCGATGGAACGGCTTGACGCCGCATTGGAAAAAATCGAATCCCTCTGTGACGTCGTTCTCATCGAAGGGGCGGGGGGATTGTTCGTCCCGATCGACCGTGAGACGATGATGATCGACCTGCCGCGCCGGTTCGGGGCCGTCACCTTCTTGGTGACCCACTGCCGACTCGGATGCATCAACGACACCCTGCTCAATCTCAAAGCACTCGAAGACACCCGCCTTTCTTACGTTTGGGGATTCAACTGCCGTGATGAAGATCGTTCGTTTGAACAAACATCGCTTCCCTACTTTGCCGATCATTTTGAAAATCTTTACGTCATCGACCGCGACATCGATGCGATAGCCCGCACACTTTTGGATACAATTGCATAAGCCAAAGAGGAGAAAGCATGCGCCATTTGATACGAACCGACGATTTTTCTACCGAACAGATCGAATCCGTCCTGCACAACGCGGAACACTATCTGGGAGGGCGGTTCGATCCGATCCTGCGTGAGAAAATCATCATCACCCTCTTTTTTGAAAACTCTACGCGAACCAAAAGTTCTTTCGAAATAGCCGCCAAACGGTTGGGTGCGGAAGTGGTCCACCTCGACGTCCAGAAAAGTTCAACGAAAAAAGGGGAAACCCTCGTCGATACCGCTATGAACCTCGATGCTATGGGCCCTCATGCTATGATCGTTCGCCATGCGCACGCCGGAGTTCCCAATATCCTTGCGCAGCACACCAAAGCTTCCATCATCAATGCCGGCGACGGCGCACATGCCCATCCTACGCAGGCGCTGCTTGACCTCTTTACCCTGAGACGTCATTTTGGAAATCTAAAGGGGAAAAAGATCGCCATCGTCGGCGATATCAAAAATTCACGCGTTGCCAACAGCAACATCGAGTTACTTACGCGGTTTGGCATGGAGATCACGCTGGTCGCACCGCCGCACTTTCTACCAGAGACAAAATTGCATGCCACTCACGACCTCCGGGAAGTTATCGGTAGCGTCGACGCGATCATGAGCCTGCGTACGCAGACCGAGCGCCATTCTCACCAAACGTACGGATCGCTCAAGGATTATGCCAGCGACTTTTGCATTACCCAAGAGCTGATCGGCGAACGTGATATTATTCTCCTCCATCCAGGGCCGGTCCATCGTAACATCGATATCGACGACGCTATGCTTAAAGATCCGCGCTGCAAAGTCCTTGAACAGGTAAAAAACGGTGTTGCAATCCGCATGGCCGTACTCAAGGCGCTCATAGCCTGATGTATGAACGCTTCACGCAGCTTGTTGCGCAGGGCATCCCCGTTTTTTTCCTTACCGATTTCAAAGGGGAACGGCTAAGCTGTTACCCGCTTGACCGGCTCGCCGAACACGATATCGAATTTAGTTTTTCCCCTTCTGCGGCCCCAGCCGGAAATACACCGCATAAGCCAATATTTTACCCCGTTTCGAAAGAAGAATACAAAATGCGGTTTGAACGGGTTCTCGAACAGATTCGCTCCGGCAATACCTATCTTCTCAATCTCACCCAGCCCACTAAAATCGTGACGCCCCATTCGTTGAAATCGATCTACGCTATGGCACACGCCCCCTACAAGATGCGCTTTGGCGATAGCTTCGTCTGTTTTTCTCCCGAACCGTTTGTAACAATCGATGAAACTTCACGCATCCATACCTTCCCGATGAAAGGAACCATCGATGCTGCGGCACCGAATGCCGTGGAATCGATACTCAACGATCCGAAAGAAACGGCCGAACACACAATGATCGTGGATCTGCTGCGCAATGACATAGGCATCGTAGCGCGCAATGTCAAAGTGGAAAAGTTCCGCTACATCACGACTATCAACACCGGGAACAAGCGCCTGCACCAGGTGAGTTCACACATTAGCGGCCAGCTGGACCAAAACTGGAAAAACGATGCGGGAAAAATCCTCCGGGCTCTTCTACCGGCCGGCAGCATAAGCGGAACACCAAAGAAAAAAACGGTCGAAATTATCGAGGAAACCGAAGGGTACGAGCGGGGATATTTTACCGGCGTTTTCGGTTATTTTGACGGAGAGAAACTCTACAGTGCCGTTACCATTCGGTACATCGAACGTGATCGGCACGGAGAGCTTTTCTACAAAAGCGGAGGCGGAATCACCGCCGAAAGCAACTGGCAGAGCGAATACGACGAGATGATCGA
This sequence comes from Sulfuricurvum sp. IAE1, assembly GCF_004347735.1. NCBI lineage: Bacteria > Pseudomonadati > Campylobacterota > Epsilonproteobacteria > Campylobacterales > Sulfurimonadaceae > Sulfuricurvum > Sulfuricurvum sp. IAE1. Next base: position 377,301 of record NZ_SLTI01000007.1, read on the forward strand.
CAAAATCTACATCCCCTAGCGCAACGAGACGTCTTTTTTCATTTTTTCAAATGTCTTGGGACCAATCCCTTTGACGTTAACGAGTTCGGAGACATTTTTAAAACCGCCGTGCGATTTTCGGTACTTGATGATTTCCTGGGCTTTGGTCGGGCCGATTCCCTTTAATGTCTGCAACTGAGCCGAATTGGCTTTATTGATATTAATAGCACCGAAGGCTACCGAAACAAAAAGGAATAACAAAAACAACAGCTTTAGCATATTAGACCTTTGTGAAAAGATGCACATACTATAGCACAATTAAACAGTTTTTATTACTTTCGAATAAAATAAAATGAAAATGCAAAAGGATGTATACCGAGAAAATACAACAGTTTAAGAGTTTAAAGACGTGTTTTTAAATTGAGATTGTTTTTAGTAAAGGAAGGTATTGAAAAAAAGAAGAAACTTGCGGCCTGGCGGCGACCTACGTTTCCACACCTGAAAGATGCAGTATTATGAGCGAAGAGGGTCTTAGCTTCCGGGTTCGGAATGGGGCCGGGCG